>CAYSON010000166.1:0-7503 GCA_964432635.1 uncultured Desulfopila sp. | reverse complement strand
GGCAAGAAACTCGATAAACTCGGCATGCGCAGCTCGACCACCTGCGAACTGGTCTTCGACCAATGCCCGGTGCCTGCAGAGAACATTCTCGGCCACCTCGACCGGGGCATCGAGGTGCTGATGAGCGGACTCAACTATGAACGTTTGGTCCTCGCCGGCGGCCCCTTGGGGATCATGGATGCCTGCATGGATATAGTCCTCCCCTACGTCCACGAACGCCGCCAGTTTGGTCGGCCGATCGGCGAATTCGAGCTGATGCAGGGCAAGCTCGCCGATTTGTACGCGTCCTGGAACGCCTGCAAGGCGTACACCTATACCGTGGCCAAGGCCGCCGATCGCGGTGATAACATTCGCAAGGACGCCGCCGCGGTCATTCTCTATGCCGCCGAACGCGCCACCTGGATGGCCCTTGAGGCCATTCAGTGCCTCGGCGGCAACGGCTATATCAACGACTACCCCACCGGCCGTCTGCTGCGCGATGCCAAACTCTATGAAATCGGCGCCGGCACCAGCGAGATCCGTCGCATGCTTATCGGCAGAGAACTGTTTCGGGACACCCAGCGCTAGCCGGAGAGGTGGGGACTACTGCGCAAAAACCAGCGCGGCCCGAAGCACCTTTTGGTACTTCGGGCCGCTGTCGATGGTGCGAGAAGGGGGAGTCGAACCCCCATAGGTTTCCCCGCCAGATCCTAAGTCTGGTGCGTCTACCAGTTCCGCCATCCTCGCCCGTGGATGCTGTCGTATCGGTCTCAACGTCACAATGCACGTTGCCAAGTACTTAAGACGCACAATTAGTACAGCACCAAGGTCTGGCCGTCAAGTGTCGACCATTTCCACCCAAGCAATATTGCTCCTCTGTCTCTTCTTGCGTCTACCTCAACAGAAGTGACAACAGGCGATAATTGCCTTACCTGCCGCCATAGTCACTAAGCGAGATCAGCGTAAACTTGCGTAAAGCGCCGAGAGTGGCTATTGTTGCACAGCCTATATTGCGGCATTACCTTTATCGACAACCTCTCAACCTCAAACGATTAGAGGAAACTATGAATCTTAGCAAATTTTCCGCGTCCTGCCTGGCCGCCACCCTCCTTCTCTCCTCCGCTCAGGCCATGGCCATGGCGGAATCGGGCATGGAGAAAAAAGTGGAGTGGAAGGTGCAGCAGACCTGGCCGATCGGAGGCAAGCCCTTGTCGGTTGTGCATTCGCTGGACGGCAAATACGTTTATATGCTTAACGACAAACAGCAGGTACAGATCTACACCACCCAGGGTCAGCTCCAGGGAACCATCCCCGTGGACAATGGCGTTTCCCAGATCGATATTGCCCCACAAGGTGAGTTGCTCTATCTCATCGACACCACCGCCAAGACCTTTACCGCCGTGTCGGTGTCGTTCGTCGCCGATATCGATACCACCGGTGCTCCATTCAAGGGCCCGGCCGATGCGCCGGTCACCCTGGCCCTCTTTACCGACTTCGAATGCCCCTATTGCAAACAGATCATCCCCGTACTCGAGGAGGTCCTGGCCAAAAATCCCCAAACCGTCAAACTCGCTTTTAAGAACATGCCCTTGAAGTTCCACAAGATGGCCGAACCTGCCGCCAAGGCCGCCTTGGCCGCCCACGAGCAGGGGAAATTCTGGCCGCTTCATGACCGGTTGTTCGCCGAATCGAAACTGAGCGATGACGCCATCAAGAAAATCGCCTCCGCTATCGGCCTTGACATGGCCCGCTTCGAGAAAGACATGGCATCCCCCTCGATCCAGGCAAAACTGCAGAAGGATCTGATCGACGCCCAGAGTGCCGGCGTCACCGGCACACCAACGGTCTTTGTCAACGGGCGAGCTCCGAAGCAACGGACCGTTGAAGGCTTCCAGGCCATCATCGACGACGAACTGCAAAAACTCGGCAAGAAATAGGTGTTCATGGAGGCGGTGCAAACCGAGCGCGAGCTCAATTTCTTTGACAATACTCGAGCGGTTGCCCTGTATGGACCGCTCAATAGACATCTCCAGGCGGTAGAAAAATGCTCGGGGGTGACCATTCATGTCCGCGGCACCAGTTTGCGTTTGGTGGGAGTGGCCCATGAGGTCGATCTCGTTGCCGACCTGCTCAACCAGCTCTACGAACTGGTTGGGCGAGGGTACCCCCTCTATGGCCCCGATTTCGCCTTTGGCCTGAAGATCCTCCAATCAACGCCCAAGGCGCGCCTTGACAAGATCTTTCTCGACAAGGTCTATGTCACCACCCAGAATCGGGTGGTTTCACCGAAAACGAGAAACCAGAAGGCCTATATCGATGCCATCCGTGACAACGACATCGTCTTCGGCATTGGCCCGGCGGGAACCGGCAAAACCTATCTGGCAGTTGCCATGGCCGTCTCGGCCCTGACCACCGGCCAGGTCAAGTCGATCATTCTCACCCGTCCGGCGGTGGAGGCCGGAGAAAAGCTCGGCTTCTTGCCGGGGGATGTGGCCCAGAAGGTCAATCCCTACCTGCGACCGCTGCACGATGCCTTGAATGACATGCTCGGTCCTGAGAAAACCGCCGCCTTGATTGAACAGGGAATTATCGAAATTGCCCCCCTCGCCTTTATGCGCGGACGTACCCTGAGCAATGCCTTTATCATCCTCGACGAGGCGCAAAATACCACCCGCGAACAGATGAAGATGTTTCTCACCAGAATTGGTTTCGACTCCCAGGCCGTCGTCACCGGCGACAGCACCCAGGTCGATCTTCCCGTAAAGAGCCATTCCGGGCTGCTGCAGGCCATCAAAATTTTAAGCAATATCGATGGAATTTGTTTTTGCTCCTTTTCCAAGGAGGATGTTGTTCGCCATCCTCTGGTGCAAAAGATCATCAACGCTTACGAAAAACAATAACTTCCATGCCGACCCGCATCGCCTGCCACTACCCCCGCCACTCTCTGCCCTTGACGCTGCGACGGCTGATGACCATGACCGATGCGCTGCTCGAGCACTGCGGCGTCGGCGATTATAACCTCGACCTGCTCCTCACCGACGATCGAGAAATTGCCGACCTTAACGGACGCTACCGCCACAAGCCGCAACCGACCAACGTCCTCTCCTTTCCCTTTGCCGACGGCAGCGACCACACGCTGACCTCCCTGCCGATCAAGGAACTGGGCGATATCGTCATTTCCATTGATGCGGCTCGCCGCGAGTCGCAACTTTATAGTATAGGATTGCGGCAACGCTTCATCTGGTTGCTTGTTCACGGACTGTTACACCTGCTCGACTACGATCACGAACGCTCACCGGTCGAGGAAGAGCGCATGCAGACTCGGGAACAGGAACTGCTCTATTTTATCAACACCCTCAGGAGACCCGTGATGACCAGACTTGCCATCAATATCGACCATGTCGCCACCATCCGCCAGGCACGAGGCACCTCCGAGCCCGATCCGCTCGCCGCTGCTGCCCTCTGCGAAATGGCCGGAGCTTCAGGCATCGTCGTCCATCTCCGCGAGGATCGCCGCCACATTCAGGACCGCGACGTCCATCTGCTGCGCCAGACCATCAAGACCAAACTCAACCTCGAGATGGGGGCCAACAAGGAGATCATCGATATCGCTATCCAGGTCAAACCCGACCTCATTACCCTGGTCCCTGAAAAACGCGAGGAACTGACCACGGAAGGAGGCCTCGATGTGGTCTCCCAGGAAAAAAAGATTGCCAAGGTGATCGAAAAAATGCGCAAAGGTTCGATCCCCGTATCACTCTTTCTCGATCCGGATTCCCGCCAACTTCAGGTGGCCCACAAGATCGGTGCCACCTTTGTCGAATTGCACACCGGTAGATACTGCGATGCCGTAAGCGAAGAGGCTCAGGAGGCAGAATACGCCCTGATCGCCGCCGCCGCCGAAGAAGCGGATAGCCTGGGCCTGCGGGTCTGCGCCGGCCATGGCCTCAACTACCACAACACCGCCGCCATCGCCGCCATCGATGTTATCGAGGAGTTGTCCATTGGCCATGCCATCGTCTCCCGCGCCGTCTTTTGCGGTATGGAGAGGGCCGTGCGCGACATGCTGGCGATTATCCGCCAGGCCAACATAATGGCATAGCTCCCCCGCCACACTGTGTCAAACGGTGAAACTCACCTGGAAAGGTCGTAGATTCCCGACAATGCCGATCTTGTCGGAAAAGAACTGTTGCAGTGTGCTCAAGTTCAGCGGGGCAGTGCATATGGCACTTGAAAAATCCAAACAAACTTGCTAGAGAAAGATCGTCGATTTCACTGCACCGATTACTCTTGTCAATTGAATCGCCAAGAAACTCAGAGCCTGGATGGTGGAACTGGTAGACACCCGAGACTTAAAATCTCGTGCTCCTTGTGAGCGTGCGAGTTCGATTCTCGCTCTAGGCACCACATCGAACAAGGGGATGATGAAGGCTTCTTCACCATCCCCTTTGTCATCTGCATAATGCAACCATGGAACGCTACCAGGGAGTAAAAATCGACTGTCGCTGTCATGGTCCACGTTTTGTTGGCTGCGATGCATCAATGTCCCTTCTTAACCGCTGGACCTATTTGCTCTCCCAACTCGGCCTTACTCCGATCCACCCGGAGGGGGCTTACGGCAATCAATCCTGCCGTACCGGCGTCGATTCCTTTCTCATCACCCGATCAGGCATGATACCCAAGGAGTCGGTGATGCGAGAGGATTATTGCCATGTCATCGCCTGCGATGCACACGACAATAACTGTGACTATTTTGGGCACTCGCTGCCGTCATCGGAAACCCTTTTGCACCATCTTCTGTATCACAACCACCCAAAGATCGGCGCCATCCTTCACGGCCACTCCCCCTTGCTGCTGCACCATGCAGATCTGCTTGCCATTCCCACCACCGCCGCCTGCCACCCTTACGGCACCAAGGAACTGGCGATTTCAGCGTCAGAGCAAGTCACGCCACAGATCCGCTTCTTCAATCTCAAAGACCATGGCTTTGTTGCCATCGGCAGCGATCTCAGTGATGCCGGCCGCACCGTCCTGAACGTCTACTCCCGACTGATCTCACTTCTCCTCGCGTCTTGATCCTTTCTACCGCTGTTGAATGTGAACAAGCCACCACTTTTTTTTCAATTTTTTCGAGACACATATTCCCGATATTATTATATATTATTTACGTTATCCGTACTATTACCCACAATCTTTGCGTATTCCCCCCAATTTACGCACCCCCGGCGTTTCTTTATAATGCGGCCAACTTTTCCATATCTATTCAGGGAGGACTGGGATGGACGACAAATTCGAGCAAGGTTGGAAACTGCTGCAGCGCTCGACCCCGATCAACCAAAAAGGAATCGTTCGGGAACCTGCCGGAACCTTTATCAACAAGGAACCTCTGTGCTTTATCATCACCAAATGCCAAAGCAACTCCTGGGCCGACGACCTCTACCAATGCGGCCGATTCGATGATTCACGTCGAGTCTACCACTGAGGCGGGTTGACGCCCACAACTCAAGCAACAAGCAAACCCACCAACCACAGGTACTCCTTTAGGTCTCACAAGATAGCCTGGCCCCCTTGTTGAACCGCCACAACAACTGATGCCCGACAGGACATTGTCCCGCCGGGCATCGCCGACACTTACCGGCTGTGGAAAAGCATTCCACAGCCCTGGATACCAACTCTCAACCGATCAATCGGAACTGACTGAAGCGCTGTTCGAGGTCGACCCTGAACCGATGGCCACGTTCGCCGACAACCCAACCGTTCCGGCATTGACGATCCCTCCTCCGACCGTCGAATCCTTGACCTGGATCGAGCCAATGTTGGCGCTGGCGTTCCTGCCAAGGGCGACGTTGGCGGCCGCACCGATATTGGCCTGGTTGACCAAGCCGCCTTTGACGTTTCCGTCCTTGACCTGAATCGCACCCATATTGGCATTGCTGTTACTGCCGATGGCCACGTTAGCAGCGGCACCGACGTTGGCTTGGTTGACCGCCGCCCCCTTGAGCGTGCTGTTTTTAACTTGTACTGCGCCAAGATTGGCGTCGCTGTTTTTGCCGATAGCCACGTTGGCGGCAGCACCAACGTTGGCCTGATTGACCACCGCTCCCTTGACCGTGCTGTCCTTGATCTGCACCGAACTCATGTTGGCGCTGGTGCCTTTACCTATGGCGACGTTGGCGGCGCCAGCGGTATTACCGACATTGACCACCGCACCCTTGACGGTCGAATCCTTGAGCTGCGTCGAGCCCATATTGGCTTCGGTGCCTTGACCGATGGCGACGTTAGCGGCACCGGCGGTATTGCCGACGTTGACCACCGCGCCTTTGACATCCGAGCCTTTGATCTGGGTCGAACCCATGTTGGCGGTACTATCCTTGCCGATGGCGACGTTGGCGGCACCGGCGGTATTGCCGACATTAACCACCGCTCCCTTAACCTCCGAGCCCTTGATCTCGGTGGACCCGAGATTGGCGGTGGTGTTTTGGCCGATGGCGACGTTTGCCGAGGCAGCGGTGTTGCCGACGTTGACCACCGCACCTTTGACATTGGAGTCCTTGATCTGGGTGGAACCGAGATTGGCGGTATTATCCTTGCCGATCGCCACGTTGGCTGAGGCATAGGTATTGCCAACATTGACCACCGCACCCTTGACTTCCGAGCCCTTGAGCTCGGTGGAACCGAGGTTGGCGGTATTGCCCTGGCCGATGGCGACGTTCGCCGATTGCACGGTATTGCCGACGTTGACCACTGCTCCCTGGACCTTAGAGTCCTTGAGTTGGGTGGACCCGAGGTTGGCGGTATTGTCCTTGCCGATGGCCACGTTCGCCGATTGTACGGTATTGGCAACATTGACCACCGCACCTTTGACTTCGGAATCCTTGAGAGTGGTGGAACCGAGGTTGGCGGTATTGCCCTGGCCGATGGCGACGTTCGCCGACTGCATGGTATTGGCGGCGTTGACCACCGCGCCCTGAACCTTCGAGCCCTGTACCTGGGTCGAACCGAGATTGGCGGTATTGTCCTTGCCGATGGCCACGTTCGCCGATTGCATGGTATTGGCGGCGTTAATCACGGCGCCTTTGATCTCGGAGTCCTTAACCTGGGTCGAACCAAGGTTGGCGGTGTTGCCCTCGCCGATGGCCACGTTCGCCGACTGCATGGTATTGGCGGCGTTAATCACCGCACCCTGGACCTTCGAGCCCTGCACTTGGGTCGAGCCAAGATTGGCGGTATTATCCTTGCCGATGGCGACGTTCGCCGACTGGCTAGTATTGGCAGCGTTAATCACCGCACCCTTGATCTCAGAGTCTTTGACCTGGGTCGAACCAAGGTTGGCGGTATTGCCTTGGCCGATGGCGACGTTCGCCGACTGGGTAGTATTGGCGGCATTGATCACCGCCCCCTGGACCTTCGAACCCTGCACCTGGGTTGAGCCGAGATTGGCGGTATTGTCCTTACCGATGGCGACGTTTGCCGACTGGGTAGTATTGGCGGCGTTGATCACCGCGCCCTTTATCTCCGAATCCT
>CAYSON010000165.1:0-7508 GCA_964432635.1 uncultured Desulfopila sp. | reverse complement strand
ACCTCTAGCTAAACCCGCACCCGCCAGACCATACATCTCGGTTCGGAGCGTCAGTCCTCCATTTTCAGATACACCGGTTCACTTCTGCTTAGCGGGGATCAGCTCAAAAAAGGGTTCAAAGCCGAGGTTCTTGGCTTCACCGACAGCAAGCACGGCATGCAGGGGCGCTGTGTCTGGACTGACGAGCAGGGTGAGAAGGTGTTCAGCGAACTACAGTCGGAGGCCAGCAACTCCGAGCCACTGATCACCGGCCGATTTGTTGGCGGAACAGGGCGATATGCCGGGACCACCGGCGAATATTCCTTCAAATGGCAACGACTGGTAAATAATGAGGACGGTGAGGTAAATGGCCGTGTAGTTGATATGAAGGGATGGGCTCTTCTTGGCGCTCCGACACGTCATCCTGTGCAGCAAGGAGGTGGGCAATGAGTGTGTCTCAGTCAAAAATTCCGGCCTACCTGCAGGTATGTGCTCCGTTTGCCTTGGCAGTCGCCATCTGGTTCGCACCGATTCCTGAAGGTTTGACCCGGGAGGCCTGGCATCTGTTTGCTATTTTCGCTGCGGCGATTTTCGCGGTTATCATCAATGCCCTGCCCTTGCTGACCTCGGCGCTGCTGGCCGGATCCATGGCGGTGCTCACTGAAACCCTCGATCCGGTGAAGGTGTTCGGCGGCTTTGCCAACGCCAGCGTTCTCCTGGTGGTCATAGCCTTTCTCGTTGCCCAGGCAGTGGTCAAGTGCGGTCTCGGGAGACGGATCAGTCTCATGGTGGTGAGTGTCTTCGGCAAATCGACACTGGGACTGGCCTACAGCATCTTTATCACCGACGCCCTGATCGCTCCCGGCTTCCCCAGTAATACTGCCCGTGGCGGTGTGCTGTATCCGATCATTCTCGCCCTGGCCCAGAGCAGTGGTTCCCGGCCGGGGGATGACAGCAAGCGGCGCCTGGGGGGCTATCTGATGTTCTGTGGCATGGCCAGCCTCAGCGTTTCCTCGGCGTTGTGGCTGACAGCCACCTCTGCCAATCCGATCGGTGTTTCCCTGGCGGCCGAGCATGGCATGAAAGTAGATTTCGGTTCCTGGCTGCTTGTCGCATCCGTGCCGGCTCTGGCGACTATCGCCCTGCTGCCGCTGCTGCTCTACCGACTTTTTCCGCCCGGGGTTACCGATACCCCCGATGCCCCGCAGGCTGCCCGGGCATCCCTTGGCGAGATGGGTGGCTTGTCGCGCGACGAAAAGATAACCGCCGTGGTCTTCGCCCTAATGATCGTTGCCTGGATCTGTGCCGGTGCCTTGAAGCTGAATCTCACCGCCGTGGCCATAGCCGGTCTTGGCACCCTGCTGGCGACCCGGGTGCTGACCGTTGACGATATCTACCTGCAAGGCGGCACACTGGCAACATTTCTCTGGCTGGCGGTGCTTTTTGCGCTGAGCGGACAGCTTAATGAACTCGGTTTCATGAGCTATGTCGGTGAGCGACTGGCCTTGATGCTTGTCGACCTGTCTTGGCCGATAACTTATGTCATTCTGCTGCTGCTCTACGTCAGTATGCACTACATGTTTGTCAGCCAGTCGGCGCAGGTGCTCGCCCTGCTCGGAGTGTTCCTCGACGTTGGCGTCCAGACCGGCGTGCCACTACACCTGATGGGCTTTGCGCTGCTCTTTGCCAGCAGTTATTTCTCGACGCTGACACCGCAGGGCGGCAGTCAGAACGTCATCTTTGTTGCAAGCGACTACCTGACGCAGCGCGAACTGTATCGCCTGGGGTTGCTGACAACGCTTTTTTGCGCCCTGGTGTTTCTTTTTCTCGGTACCCCCTGGGTGCTTTGGGTCGGAAAGTGAGTTTATCGGTAGAGGGTCTGGTGAAAGGGGGGCATCTCCGGCGATGTTTGCCATTGCGGAAAGGAGGCGCAAAAACGAGATAAATGTTGTGGGATTTGAATTTTTCATACCTCCGGCGGGGCTGATTCCTGGCGCGAGGCTGTGGCCTGTGCTCTTGGCAGGTTTCTTTCAATTTTCAACAAGGAGAAAGGCATGAAAACTGCGTACGGAAGATCTATGATCCTAACCTTGTGTGCCCTGGTAGGTGGTTTGTTCATTTCGACAGCAAGCCAGGCGACAACTAAAACGGAGATCAACGCCAGCGTCAAGGTAGCCAAAGAGCGGTTTGTCAAGGAAGTCAAGGGCGCCAGTGAATATCTGAAGGTCGCCAAGGGCGTTCTGGTGATGCCCAATGTTGCCAAAGCCGGATTCGTCGTCGGAGGCCAGTACGGCACCGGGGCGCTGCAGGTCGGCGGCAAAACCGTCGGCTACTATAATGTCGGAGGAGCTTCTTTCGGTTTTCAGGCCGGGGCTGAAAAATTTGACCTCGTTATCATCTTTGTTACCGATGAGGCATTGAAGAAATTCCAGAACAGCAAGGGCTGGGAAACCGGAGTCGATGCCGAGATTAATGTTATCGGGGCTGGGGCTGAAGTCAATGTGAGTACCCTGCAAAACCAGACTCCGGTGGTCGGCTTCGTTATTGACCAAAAGGGCTTGATGGGCGGCGTCTCCCTGAAGGGTACCAAATTCTCCAAATTTCAGCCGAAGTAATAATCAATTTCTCGTTTCGGCTGCCCTTGCAGGCTGAAAAATCAAAAAAACCTCCCCTCCAGCCTAGACTGGAGGGGAGGTTTTTTTCTTCTGGGCAGCTCGGAGATGTTACTTGGCCGGTTTTACATCAACCCGACGGTTCTTGGCCCGGCCTTCTTTCGTGTCGTTAGAGAAGGCAGGTTTTTCTTCACCATAACCGATTGCCGTCATACGCGAGGCGTCGACCTTCTTCGTGGTAAGATAGGTGAGTACCGCCTTAGCACGTCTTTCGGAAAGGCCCTTGTTATATTTGTTTGAGCCCATGTTGCAGGTATGCCCTTCGATGACGATTTTCAACGAGGGGTCCTTGGTCAGTTCGGCAGCAATTTCGTCAAGCATCGGATAGTATTCTTTTTTGATGACCGCTTTGTCGAAATCAAACAGGTAGTCTGACATCAGGGTATAGGATTTCTGCTCTTGTTTCGGTGGAACCGGAGCCGGGGCTGGGGCTGCGGCAACTGCCGGGAGGGTGTAAGCGGCGAGGATCTCGGCGAAGCCTTCACCGGAATAGGCAACACAATTCTTGCCGAACACTATTTTGCCGTCAACAACCTTTGCATAGTCTACCGCTCCAAGTTTTGCTTTGACTTCTTCAGGAGTCAGTTGAAAACCATAGGCGGTGAATATTGAATGATAAGCAACCGGCTCATAGGCAATGGCGGTGTCGTTAAGAACAACCTTGCCATCTACGGCCTTAGCGTAGCTCGTCGGCACACCGGCCACGGCTTCCGGCTTCAAGGCGCCTCCATAGGCTTTGAGAACTTTGTCGAAAGTGACGGAGCAAAATGCCGTCGGGGCCTTTTCGTAGACGACCTTACCACCGGCTACCTTTGCATACGCAGAGTCCACTTTGGCGTCGGACGGCAGCACAACAGCTCCGGCAGACATTGCAAAAGCCGAAAGGCTCAATGCGGACACCAGCGTTAACACCAGTTTTCTCATCTCTATCTCCTCCATAAATTATTGTTTTTCTGAAAGCCTCTCAATGCTTCTCTCTAAAACATTGAACTTTCATTTGTATTGCTCAGAGAATAGGCTAAGGTGGGGAATCTGTCAAGAACCCTTGCTTTTTTTAGAATCACTGCAAAAAGGCTTGCTATTCGAGAAACAACCGTACCTTCTCCAGATAACTACCATTTTGCATATATTTCCGCAAGAATTGATTATGATGCTGCAATCTGATAGAAAGGGTGCGGTTCAGCAGTGGAGAGATGCGAATTTAGAGTAACGCCATCACCTACTCTGCACTGGCAGTGCGTTAACTTTGGTAGTCCTTTGGTTCCATGATCCTTCAGTGCTGGCGTGGTTTCGCCCATTCCGAGCTAAAACCGGCAGGCCAATCTCGCGAGCAGGGCGCTTTCGCTTAAGCCTTCGGTTCCGGCGCCATCTTTACCTTCAACAAATCTATTGCGTTTGCCATGAGCTACCGTTACTTTGCCAATGAAGACGTTTATTTTGGTGATGTATCTGTAGATTATGAGGATCACCAGATACTCTTTGGGGATAACGTTTTTTTCTAGGAATGAAAAAAAGAATAAGGGTCTGAAGAGTTCGGTACTTAAAAATATTGTTGGAATAATTAATAAATCACTAAGAAAGGAGAACGGTATGTTGAAAAGCACTCGGATGCTGGGGATTGCATTGCTTGTTATGAGTCTGTCGGGTTGTGCGGATAACACCTCGAAAGAAAAACTGAACGTCGAGAAAGCCGGGATGGTATCAACCTCGGCGACCGTCACAGCCATCGACATGAACACCCGGTTGGTTACCCTGAAAGGCCCTGACGGCGGGTCGCTTACCATTCGTGCCGGCAAAGAGGTGGTCAATCTGCCGCAGGTCAAGGTCGGCGACGAGGTGGTAGTGTCATACGCCCAGGCCTTGGCCGTGCGCATGGCAAAACCCGGCGAGGTCCGGGATGAGGTGGCCCAAGGAATCGCCAGAGCAGTCCCGGGCAGCATGCCGGGGGCCGTTGAAGTCCTGGAGAGAACCGTGACTGCTAAAATTCTCGAGTTGAACAAGGCGCTTGAGACGGCAAGTCTGCAACTCCCCGACGGCGATGTCCGCATCGTCAAGGTACAGGACCCCGCCAATCTTGAGAAGGTTAAGGTGGGTGACACGATAGTTATAACCTTTACCGAGGCAATGGCCATTTCCGTAGAGAAAGCAAAGAAATAGCCCAAGCTGGCTCTGTTCTCCGCTGCAGGTGCAGGGCCAGCTTAGCAGACACCTCCCACCATTTCTGCGCAAGCCGATAGTTTTAGAAAAATGGATAGGTAGCAATGGTTTTCAGCCTGCTCCTCTCGTTTATACTCATAGCCCTTTGTGTTACTATTCATGCTAGCGGCATAACCTGGTCGCTGCGTCGTTTTGGCCATTCGACGATGCTGGCTGACTGCGGCTTCTGGCGACCAACCATATTTCTCATCGGCATTTCCGGCTGGCTGATTGTTCTCCATCTCCTGGAAATATGCCTGTGGGGTGTGGCCTTTCTCTTCGGAGGGGCAATGCCCGACCTGAAAACAGCTTTATATTTCAGTTCGGTTACATACACAACCGTCGGCTACGGGGATGTGGTACTGCCGGAGAATTGGCGTCTTGTCGGAGGCATTGAGGCGCTCACCGGTATTCTCATGTGCGGCTGGTCAACGGGCTACTTCTTCACCCTCGTCAGCCGCCTGGTTGAAAACCACTTACCCTCAGCTAGCGGCAAATAATCAGCTGTTGCGACAAGGACTGCAGCCCCCTGCGGAATATTCTTTGCAAAAAGAAGCAATGAACATCTCAGGTACCAAGTTTTAATAGGATATCGCCATGAAAAAGCTCTGTTTCTTAGTCATTTCAGCCTGGATTCTGTTAGTTTCGGCATCAACCGTGGTGATTTCCGCTGATCTGCCATCGGTAGACCCAGGCTGGCCGCGGGTTATCAAGGCGAACGGCAAGGAATTGACCATTTATCAGCCCCAGGTGGACTATTGGACCGATTACAAACTCCTCCACATCCGTTATGCCATAGCCGTTAAAACCTTTAAAAACGCCAAAGAAAAATTCGGCGTGGTGGAAGCAGAAGCCGATACCGTCGTCGATCATGCCAATCGCGTAGTATCAATGTTGCCAAAGTCGCGCAGCCTGAGGTTCCCCAACACCTCGGATGCAGAGGCCGACACCTTGCGGCAGACGGTGAATGAACTTTACCCTCCAGGCAGGCCGCTGACCGTGTCTTTAGACCGAATCATTGCCTGTCTCGACCCCGAGAAACAAGCACAGCAGCAGGCCGTGGAACTCAATCTTGATCCTCCGAAGATCTTCTTCAGCAGCAAACCAGCAATTCTGCTGATGTTTATGGGTGAGCCCCAGCTGCAGCCGGTGGTCAAAGACCAGAACGACCTGATGTTTGCAGTGAACGCCAACTGGCCAATCCTTTACGATGCTGCCGCCCAGCGCTATTATCTGCTCAACGGTGACAACTGGCTGATGAGCGCAGATGCCAGGAAAGGGCCATGGAGCGTCGCGGGAACTCTTCCGAAAAGTATGTCTACCCTGCCGGATGATGAAAACTGGAGCGAAGTCCGAAACCAGATTCCCGGCAAACGAGTCTCCACACCGCCAGCGGTATTCGTCAGCAGTGAGCCGGCGGAATTGATTCTCACTCAAGGGGAACCGACCTTCAGTCCCATCCGCAGCACAAAACTGATGCGCATTGCCAATACCGAGACTTCGGTGTTTTTCCATTCGGCTGACAAAAAATATTACCTGCTGACCGCTGGTCGCTGGTTCAGAGCCGCCGGCCTAGGTGGGCCCTGGTCTGCTGCCAGCAAAGATCTGCCCAGCGATTTTAGTAAAATTCCGAGCGACGATTCGGCGGCCTACGTTAAGGCCTCGGTGCCGGGCACCATCGAGGCTAAGGATGCCGTGCTGCTCGCCTCCGTCCCCAGCAAAACCCAGGCGTCACTCGCCGACCCGCCACCGGTGCAAGTAAACTATGACGGTCAGCCGAAGTTCCAGACCATCTCGGCGACCAGCGTCCAATATGCCGTCAATTCGCCGAACTCGGTCTTTCTCGTCGGCGGCAGCTACTACTGCTGCTTCAACGGAATCTGGTATGTCAGCCCCGTCGCTACCGGCCCGTGGACTCTTTGCACCAGCGTGCCCTCGGCAATCTATACCATCCCCCCCTCCCACCCTATGCACAATGTCACCTATGTAATCGTCGAGAGCAGTACGCCAACGACGGTCGTTTACACCCAAACGGCCGGTTACAGCGGTGAGTACGTGGCGACGAACGGGGTGCTGATGTTTGGCGCCGGAATGATCGCTGGGGCGATCATTGCTAACAACCATGATCACTATCACCCCTACTATCCGGCGCACTATTCCTACGGCTGGGGCGCCCGCTACGATTATCATCACGGCGGCTATTACCGGGGAGGTCATGTGGCCTATGGCCCATATGCCGGAGGAGGAGCCGGCGTTGCCTATAATCCACGCACTGGAACCTATGCCCGCGGCGCCTACGCCTACGGTCCCGGTGGCAGTGCCGCCGCCGGAAGGGCCTACAATCCCTACACCGGCACTCGCGCCGCTGGCGCCCGGGTTGACACTGCCTACGGCTCAGCCGGGCGTGCAGCTGCCTATAACCCCAATACCGGCAATGCCGCCCGAGCCGGCTATCGTGACACAGAGCGGGGAACCGCCGCTGGTGTGCAGACCAACCGGGGGACCGGGGCCGCCGCAGTCAGAAGCGACAGCGGTGCCGGAGCCGCCGCCTGGGATACCAATCACGGCCAAGGGGCGGTGGCCAAGGACAGGCAGGGCAACGTCTACGCCAGCAGGGATGGCAATGTCTACAAAAAGGACTCCTCCGGTGGCTGGAGTTCG
>CAYSON010000164.1:0-7541 GCA_964432635.1 uncultured Desulfopila sp. | reverse complement strand
CTAAAAAAGAGCTGGCTGTTTGCGATATATCGGACTTCGAATGTCACTACACAAATCGGATCAGCCAGTAAAGCCACGGCAGTACGACGATTAACGACAATGTGGAGATCAGCCAGCAGGCGTTGGCGAGATCAAGATCAAGGTCATAAATCGAAGCAGCAACGAGCGAGTTGAAAGCAACCGGCATGGAACTGAGAATTAACACAACCTGCAGGGGCAGACCCCCATCGATGTCGCCGAACCCAACCACCCAGGCGATACTCGTAGCAACGATAGGGATGGCCGCTGACTTGATCACCGCGACAGAGAATGCCAGGCGCAGGTGACTGACAATCCGAGAAAAGCGCATGCCAAGGCCGATGGAGACAATCAACACAAAGGTGCCGGCGGGAATAAAGAGGCTGTTGATGACTTCGAAGAATTTCGGTCGTGCCAGGCCGGAAGTATTCAATATCACACCCGCGAGGAAGGCAGCGAGAATAGTCGCGACGAAGGGGTCCCGGACTATCCCCCATATCTTGTTGAAGAGTGTTCTGTCATCGTCTCCAGCGAGGCCCGAGTAAAATCGGGCGATAGGAAAACCAATGGTGTAATAAATGATTTCTTCAAACATTTTGTAGAGTGCGACAAGGGCAAAGCCGCCTTCGCCAAGAAACATATAGCAGACCAGAGCACCGATAGCCCCGATGTTCGTGAAGGAACTGCAGCAAAACAGTACTCCACTCTGCCGGGGAGGCGCTTTGGTCAGCCGGGCGAACAGCAATCCCAGTAGGCCACCGGTGACAAAGGCGGTTACACCGATGAGCGGCAGCAGGGCAATGCGCAAGTCGATAAAACGCACGACCCACACCGCGGTCATAAAGGATATGGGCAGAAAAAAGAGTAAACCAGCCTTTTGTAGCAGTTTGCGAAGTTCGTCAATCGTTAACGGCAGAGCTATGCTGCCTCGCTCGGATAGTCGGCGAAGGACGCAGCCGGCAAGAAGCCCAGAAATGATAAGGGCGAGTGAAAATAATAGTTTACCCATTTAAATGTTGGAGAAAAGATAGGGAAACAATTGAATCCAGTGCCGACTGTATGCATCCCAATGTTTTCGACAACTCATCAAAACCACTTCCCGACAAGCTTCATAAATCATTACCATAGCCGTAGAGATATGGAATTGGCTGCAGCAAGAAGAGGATGGGTCCTCGCACGGCAGCCTGCGCAACTCGCGGTCTGAACGGCGATAGCTGCACCCCTATCAGTGGCGTAGTCCATTCCCAGGAGTTTGCCCGGACGGTTCTCCTCGCCACTCTGCTCAAGGATAGACAAGGAGTCAACCAGCGATTTTACAAACCAAGTGCGGCAATGCCCGCGCCAGCAATCTGTGCATCCTGAGCCGGTTTGACACCGCTCACTCCCACCGCGCCCAAACACTGGCCGTTCTCGATGATCGGCACTCCACCCTCAAGCATGCCGTCCATCTGGGGAACACTCAAAAAGGAGACTCGACCCTTGTTGATCATTTCTTCGTAGACCTTGCTTTCCCGCCGACCTATGGCAGCGGTGCGCGCTTTAGCTGGGGCGATCTGGCAGGTCAAGGGCGGCGCGCCGTCGAGGCGCTGCAGCCAGAGAAGATGGCCGCCATCGTCAACGATGGCGATGGTGACCGCCCAGTTGTTATCGAAGGCCTCTGCTTCGGCGGCGGTGGCGATACGTTTGAGGTCAGCGAGTTCGAGAACTCTTTTACTGGTCATGGTACTCTCCGTGGTGGTAGCCGGTAGGTCCTGGATGGAATCATACCCGGCCGGGTTGATAAATGGGAATCACATTGGAGCCTTCCGGAACCACGCCAATAGTGGTCTTCCCTTGTCTGAGTAGCTTTCGATCTGTTCTTCATCCACCATAGCCTTTTTCCGGCGGGTTGGCGACTACATTGGCTCTTGATGGATTACTTGACTTGCGGGAAATACCAAGGCATGAGGTATGTCAAAATAAACATAACAACAATGCACATGCCCAACAGAACGAAGGCATAGCGGCCAGTCTTGTTGAGAATGTCCCCCGCCCTGCCAGACAGTCCGATTGCAACTGTAGCAATCGCGATTGAATGTGGAGAAATCAGCTTGTCGACGACCGCTGCCCATACTGGTGGTGACAGTGATCAGCGGATGATTTTTCCCACAGCATGGCAGTAAAACGGGGAGGGTTGCCAAATATCGGGTCTGATGAGATGATTGATCCGGCAAAGAAAAAGGTGGCTCAGATCATATGAAATCTATTCTGGTGAGCTTGGAGGTTAGTGGTATAATCGGATATAAAAAGGCGCTTGAAATAGCAGATACACATGAGAAATATGGTAGGGACCGGGTGACCCGGCCCCTACAAAGGTGAACGTATGAATATTCTGAACTATATCAACGGCGAATGGGTTACACCACACGTAACGGAATATGTTGATGTGATCAATCCCGCCACCGCGAAAGTCATTGCTCGAACTCCCCTCAGCCTGGCCGCAGATGTGGATGCCGCTGCCAAAGCTGCGGCAGAAGCGTTCCCGGCGTGGCGACGCACCCCGGCGCAGGATCGTGTTCAATACCTTTTCAAGCTGAAGTTCCTGCTTGAAGATAACCTTGATGAAATTTCCCGGACCATTGTCGATGAATGTGGCAAAACATTTGAAGAAGCCAAAGCTGAAATGCGCCGGGCTATCGAAAATGTCGAAGTTGCTTGTGGCATTCCGATGCTTTCAAAAGGTGAGATTGCAGAAGATATTGCGCCTGGCATCGATGAGATCATGATCCGCCAGCCTGTGGGTGTGTGTGCCACTATTGCACCGTTCAACTTCCCCGGCATGATCCCATTCTGGTACCTGCCATATGCGCTTGCAACCGGCAACACCTACATTATGAAGCCTTCCGAGAAGGTTCCAATGACCATGCAGGTGCTGTTCCGCATTATCGAAAGGCTGGACCTGCCCAAGGGCGTCATCAACATGGTCAACGGCTCGAAGGAAGCGGTGGATGCCATCCTCGACCATCCGGTCATTCGCGCCATCACCTTTGTCGGCTCGACGAGTGTTGCCCGCTATATCTACAGGCGCGCATCAGAGAATGGGAAACGGGTGCAGGCCCAGGGTGGTGCCAAAAACCCCGCCATCGTTTTACCCGACGCCGATATGGATATGGCGATCAAGATCATTGCCGATTCCGCATTCGGCTGCGCCGGTCAGCGCTGCCTGGCGGTTTCATGGGCAGTGACGGTTGGCGAGGCGCGCAATTATTTCTGCGAAGGCATTTGCGATGCGGCCAGCACCCGCTCGGTGGGCTATGGCCTCGAAAGCGGCATCAAGATGGGCCCAGTGATTAACAAAGCCAGTGTCCAGCGCGTCGAACAATTGGTAGGTTTGGGGGCATCGGAAGGCGCTACCATCCCGGTGGACGGGCGTGGAACGGTCATTAAAGGTTATGAAAAAGGCTCTTTCGTGCGCCCCACTATCCTCATGGATATTAAACCCGGCGGAGCTATCTGGAAGACTGAAATTTTTGGTCCGGTGCTGGGTCTGATGCACGTCAACACCATCGACGATGCCATTGCGCTGACAAACAGCGGCGTGTACGGAAACCAGGCCAGCCTGTTCACTTCCTCTGGTTCAGCGGCGCGCAAGTTCCGCTACGAGGTCAATGCTGGCAACATCGGCATTAACATTGGCGTGGCTGCCCCGATGGCCTTCTTCCCGTTCAGCGGCTGGAAGGAAAGCTTCTTTGGCGACCTGCACGGGCAGGGCATGGACGCTGTTGATTTCTTCACCCAGAAAAAAGTTGTGGTGGAGCGCTGGCCCAAGGAATGGAGCCGCAAATTCTAGGTCTCCCGCAGGGGTGCAGTATCGCCACGCTCCTCGTTTTTTAAGGCAACCCGTTTGACTTGCCTTTGCGTCCTGTTGACACAGAAACGTCCTTTTGCGCTGGTCAGGGAAGTCTGTTGTCAGAAAAACCAAATATCTCTGTTGATTATCGACTAGGATCGGCCTGAACTCCGCAGAAAAACGATCTAAATCGTCACCCGAAAAAACTCACGGCCAGCAAGGGTTTTCGAAAATATTTAAACATACTGCCCGCAAAAGTTAGAAATATCTTGATCGCTCGAAAAAGACCGAAAAATAACTGCTAAGGAATAATATAATGCGAAAGATTACTATGCAGGAAGTGGAGCGTCACAGTAGTCCTGAAGACTGTTGGGTTGTACTCAACGGTAAGGTTTATGATTTATCAACCTTTCATAAAGGACACCCCGGGGGATCAAAGATAATAACCCAAAATGCCGGAAAGGACTTGTCTAACTTGTTTAACTCTTTACACCCGAAGGATATTATCCAACGACTTCTCTCCCCTGAGGCTTGCGTCGGCGTCGTCGATGAAAGCACCATTGACCCTGCAAAGCACCTCGTTGCTGGTCCAAAGAAATCTCCTTCCAGAGTTCAGCAGCAGGCTTCTTTTCAAGCACAAACCACAGACTACCAGGTTAAACAATGGCAAAAACCTCAAATTGATACCATATTGAATACATATGATTTTGAGAGTGTCGCAGCCCACACTATGACAGAGGAAGGATGGGGTTACTACTCATCAGGCGCCGACGATGAAATCACACTTCGCGAAAACCATACCGCTTTTCAACGTATCTGGTTTAAGCCACGCGTGCTAGTCAATGTGAAAAACATCGACATGACCACATCCATACTCGGAGAAAAATCTTCTTTCCCACTCTATTTCACTGCAACAGCACTCGCCGGGTTGGCTAACGAAGATGGTGAATTAGCTATTTCGCGCGCTGCAGGTAACACTGGTGTAATCTACATGTTACCAACTTTATCCTCACACACGTTGGATGAAATGCTAGAGGTGCGCCAACCCCAACAAGTGCAATTTGCTCAATTGTATGTCAATACAAAAAGGGAACGTACAAAAGAGTATGTCCAGCGATTGGAGGCTGGTGGCGTTAAAGCGTTATTTGTTACCGTTGACGCACCACAATTAGGGCGTCGCGAAAAAGATATGCGGAACAAATTTACAAACAATGCCGACGTTCAAAAAGGAGAGGACGTCAACCGAGGCGAGGGTGTTGCCAGAGCTATCAGTGAATTTATTGACCCAAGTTTATGTTGGGACGATATCACATGGATTAAGAGCTTCACAAAATTGCCCATTATCCTAAAAGGCGTTGCATGTGGCCTCGACACTGTCATGGCATACAAAATGGGATGCGCAGGCGTTGTCCTCTCAAATCATGGTGGCCGACAATTGGATACTGCCAGGTCCGGAATTGAAATATTGCCAGAAGCGGTTGATGCACTGAAAAGTCATGACACAAACTGGCGATCGCGTTTTGAGCTGTATGTGGATGGTGGTATTCGACGCGGCAGTGACATTTTTAAAGCACTGGCCCTTGGCGCAACAGCTGTTGGCGTTGGCCGCCCGGTTCTATACAGTCTTGCGTCTTACGGCCAGCCTGGAGTTGAAAGGATGTGCTCTCTTTTCAAAGACGAACTGACCATGGTAATGCGACTGATGGGCACCCCAACGATTGCGGATATTACAGAAGGTCATGTTGTATACAGTAACTTAATAACACACGTGCCTGCCCAGGCTCATGATCATCTTCAACTTGACACATATGAACCTCTTAGGCCGGCCACAAAAATCTATAAATAACATAGGCCGCTTTTTCTCTTACGATAATTGCGCTGGTGGAATATGTACTGATATGCCCGACAAGTTCCTGTCACAGATGCTTTCCCTCCAAGGCATCATGCACCCGTGTGCCAAGGGCCGCCAGCAAAATCGTTGGAAAGCTCAAGGTAATGTTGAATCCAAGGAACACCAGCAACAGTCATAGGCCCGCATATTCGATGCATATTACCCGCAGACAAGAGAGGACGGCGCAGGGGTTGGTGTTCGCAAGGGGATAAAATACCTTTGCCGCAAACGCCTGAGCCAGTATCTGCCGACCGAGAGGATTGCACCCAGGCCTCTCTCGCGCCTCACCTCTTCCTTCTCACTTCTCACCTCTCTTGCGCTGCTCACTCTTGTCCTTGAAGATCAGCTTGATCGGCACCTTGTCGAGGCCGAGCCCCTCGCGAAAGCGATTGGTCAGGTAGCGTTCGTAGGAGAAGTGCACCCCCTTGGAACTGTTGGTCATAACCACGAACTTCGGTGGCTTGGTGCCGATCTGTGAGGTGTAGTAGAACTTGAGCCGTTTGTTCTTGTAGATCGGCGGCGGATGGGTGTCGACCGCCGCCTGCAGCAGGCGGTTGAGCGCAGCGGTGGGAAAGGTCGCCGAATACTGGCGATAGACCGAGCCGATGGTGGGAAACAGGCGCTTGATGCCAAAACCGGTGAGTGCCGAGACATTCAACACCGGAGCAAAACCGAGGAAGGGTAGCAGCCGCCCCACCTCCCCCATCACCTCCTCCTGGCGTTTCTTGTCTTTCTCGATGAGATCCCATTTGTTGACTAGGACGATCAATCCGCGGCCCTCCTCGAGGACATAGCCGATCACCTTGGTGTCCTGCTCGGTGATGCCCTCATCAGCATCGATGAGAATCGCCGCCACATCGCAGCGGCTCATCGCCGCCAGCGATTTGAGGATGCTGAACTTCTCAAGCTTCTCGGTGGTCTTAGCCTTACGCCTGAAGCCGGCGGTATCGATAAACAGGTAGGTGTATTTACCGGCGGTAACCAGAGTGTCGACGGAATCACGAGTGGTCCCGGAGATCTCCGACACCACCATACGCTCCTCGCCGAGGATGGTGTTGATGATCGAGGATTTACCAACGTTGGGGCGTCCAAAAAAGGCCACCTTGACCGTTCCCTCGGGCAGAGCGATGCCCTCGCCCTGGTCTTCGGGCATGGCCTGGCACAAGCCTTCCATCATCTCCATAAAGCCGTAGGCATGCTCAGCCGACAGCGGCCAGAGCTTATCCACCCCCAGTTCGTAAAAGGAGGGCAGCAGGGCGAGCTCGCGGTCGGGTCCATCGATCTTGTTGACCAGATGCAAAACCGTCTTTTTGGAGCGGCGCAGGATCTCCATCACCTCCCAGTCGCTGGGGGTCAAGCCCTGCTTGCCGTCTAAGATGAAGAGGACGATATCCGCCTCCTCGATGGCGGTCATGGCCTGCTCGCGAATATGCTGAACCATCAGGTCTTCAGGGTTGTCGTCGATGCCACCGGTATCAACAAGGATGAAGCCCTTATCCTCCCAGCGGACCCGCTCGTAGTGGCGATCGCGGGTCACCCCCGGGGTTGGGTCGACGATAGCCTTGCGCGACTTGGTGATGCGGTTGAACAGGGTCGATTTGCCGACATTGGGACGGCCGACCAGGGCAATGATGGGCAACGTGGTGGAAGACGACATGGGAATCACCTCAAAAGCAAATGTAAGCCGAAGCCGGCGGAGTCAAAGGACCGCAGTCTCCACGGCGATCAGGGCTTGTCGCGCCATAAAGCGCAATACGGGAAAATCGGCAAAAACCGGCTCAGCCAAGCGTTGTTCCAGGGACA
>CAYSON010000163.1:5600-7544 GCA_964432635.1 uncultured Desulfopila sp. | reverse complement strand
CTCTTGCTCACCACCCAGGCAACCATCGCCGAGGAGCCGGAGAAGAAAAAGGCCACGGCCATGCCTCCCGGTGGCATGGGTGGTATGGGCGGTATGGGCGGTATGGGCGGCATGGACGACATGTATTAATAGAATCGTCGCCCCATTTCTGCTATATCATCAGGCGGTCGCTTCCCCCGGAGGCGGCCGCCGGTGTTTTTTAGAGCGCTTTTCGCTAAAAATTGCCAAGATGAACATAACCGGGTAGCTTTTGTTGACCAGACAAAGCCGGTTACGTTTGGTGTGCTTTTCCGCCGCACGCCCTCTATCTTTTTTGGGAGAATCCTATGGTCCCTGCACTCCGCCTGCTCCTCTTGCCCCTGGTGCTGCTCCTGCTTGCCGCCGCACCCCTTGCCGCCAGCCAACGCACCGTCGACATGCTGGTTCGCGGCGGCCCGGAGTCGCAGCGCGAGGCGGCCCAGGACATTTACAACGGCATCGAGCGCAATCCCGATGTCCTTGATGTCCTCGCCGAAGTTCTCGCCCAAGGCTACCAGCGTCCCGGCCATCTGCAGATCGATGCCACCTCCTGGATGTGCAAGGCTCTGGGCGCCTCCGGCCAGGCTCGCTACCGCGGCCTGCTGCGGCAGATAGCCGACACCGCCACCGAGCGCAAAGTGCGCAAATATGCGCAACAATCGCTGGATATGCTCCCTCCAGGCCAGGCCGAGCCCTACGTGCCCGGTACCGTCGACCTGAACAGATTGCGGGAACTTCCGGCGCAGGCGGAGCAGCCACCGCGACCCACCAAGGGATACCCAGGGCCATCAACAACCGTTGGCCAAGGCGACTTATCCCCAGTCCGCCACGGCATGAGCTTGGAGGAGGTTGTTGATCTCATCGGTCAGCCGACCGCCACCACCTCGCGCATCACCGGCAAGGCCTGGGCACCCTTCTACTACGGCGGAGATACCGCGAGAATGTTTGCCCTCTACAAAGGCCGGGGCAGGATCGTCTTCTCCAACGCCTCAAGTTTCGCCCCGGTGTGGCGGGTCATCGAGGTGGTCGAGGACGCGCGGGAGAGTGGCTATCCCTGAGTTTCCTGCAGCCGGAAGCAGGTCACCATGGTGCATAACTTGCAATGGTGATCCCATGAACCGCCTGCGCCGAATCGTTCTCTTCTGTCTCCTCGCCTTGTGCTTGTGTCCCCTGACGCTGCGCCAAGCCCACGCCGACCAGCGCCCTAAGAAGAGCGTTCTCTACCTCAACTCCTATCACCACGGCTATCGCTGGTCCGATTCGATCCACGACGGCATTCGCGCCACCCTCGACCAAGGCCCATACAAAATCGACCTCCAGGTCGAATATCTCGACGCCAAGCGCTACAATACCAAAGAGGTCAGCGCCGGGCTGCTTGAGGTCTACCGCAAGAAATATCTCGGCGAACGCTTCGACGTGGTCATCGTCTCCGACGACGATGCCCTCAACTTCGCTCTCGACGCCCGGCCACAGCTCTTTCCCGGCACGCCCATCGTCTTCTGCGGCATCAACAACCTTGGCGAAAGTGCGCTGACCCTGGGCAACCTCACCGGGGTCATCGAAACCTTCGACTTGCTTGGCACCATCGACGTGGCGCTCAAGCTGCATCCGCAAAAGAAGCGCATGGTGGTCGTCGGCGACGACTCCACCGCCGGCTTGGCCATCCGCAAACAGATCGAAGATCTTGAACCCCGCTACCGCCAGCGCCTGCAGGTCGAGTACTGGATACAGATCGCCCTGGCCGAGGCGGAGCAACGGTTGGAACAACTGCCCAGCGACACCTTTTGCTTTTTTATCCCCTATTATCAGAGTATCAACAACCATATCTACACCGCCGAGGAGGTGATGCGAGCCCTGTCGCGGCGCTCCAGCGTTCCCTTCTACACCTCCTGGGAGTTCCTCCTCGGCCATGGCGCCGTCGGTGGC
>CAYSON010000163.1:0-5590 GCA_964432635.1 uncultured Desulfopila sp. | reverse complement strand
TCCCCGGCCTGGTGCACCTGCGTGAATTCGACGGCATTGCCAGCCTGGCCTGCAGCGATCAGCGGCTGGAGCGCACCGACATGAACCACCCGTTTGTGATCGTCAATGTCGACGCCCACGGCAATGTGTCCAGTTTTGACCCCGAGCTGCTGGGGGTCGAGCTGGACCGGTTCGGCCGTTTTGCCTTTGGCAATGTGCTGACGGACAACCTGCAGCAGATCGCTGCCAGCGAGCGCTTTCAGCAGGTCGCCGCCGAGATGGCGCTGAAGATCCTCGACGGTGTTGCCATCGACACCATTGCCGTGGTGCGCGAGCCCTCCGGCAGTTACCTCTTCGACTACCAGGTGATACAGCAACTGCAGATTCCCGAGCTCTTGCTGCCCAAGGGGGCGACCCTGATCAACGCCCCACAGGCCTTCTACGAGTTGTCCAAGGAGCTCTTTTGGACCATCATCACCTCCACCCTGTTGTTGTTCATCAGCTCCATCGCCCTGGTGGTCACCATGATCGGCCGCCGCCGCGTCGAGCGGCGCATCAAGGACCAACTCTCTTTCCAGGAAACCCTGATGGACACCAACCCTCAGCTGGTGTCCTGGAAGGATCGCAACTTCCGTTATCTCGGCGCCAATCGCACCTTCGCCACCTTCTTTGGCTTAAACGATCCCAGTGAACTGATTGCCAAGACCACGCGCGAGATCATCGGCGACCAGGAATACGCCCGCTGGTCGCAAAATGCCGACCTCGAAGTGGTCAACAACCGCCAGGCCTTGCGCAAAGTACGGCGTCAGCTCACCGACCACCAGGGCAACATCGCCTGGATCGAGGTCAACAAGGTGCCGGTGCGTGATCAGGCTGGAAAAATCGTCGGCATCCTCAGCACCGCCGAAAACATCACCCGTGAGCTTGATCTCGAAAAACAGCTGCTGCAATCGCAGAAGATGGAGGCCATCGGCACCCTCGCCGGGGGCATTGCCCACGACTTCAACAATATCCTCACCTCGATCATCAACTCCACCGAACTGGCCATAGGCGATGTCGATCCCCAATCACAGACCGCAAAAGACCTGGAGAGGGTGCTCAAGGCGGCCCGTCGCGGCGGCCGGGTGGTCAAGCAGATCCTCGCCTTCAGCAAGCCCTCGCAGGAGGGCTTCCGGCCCACCAACCTCACCGCAGTGGTCACCGAGGTGGTCGGCCTGCTGGAGATTTCCCTGCCTGGCAACATCGAGGTGCGCTCGCACATCTCTCCCCATATCGGCGCGGTTCTCGCCGACCCGACGCAGATCTACCAGACGGTGATGAATCTCTGTACCAACGCCTTCCAATCCCTGCGCGAGGACGGCGGGATCCTGCACATTCGCCTCGAAGACAAGATCTTGACCGGCGAAGAGGCGGGGCCCCTCAACCTTGAGGCCGGTGACTATATCCAGCTGACCGTGGCCGACAACGGTCCGGGGATCAGCCCGACCATCCTCGACAAGATCTTCGACCCCTTCTTCTCGACCAAGGACAAGAGCGAGGGCACCGGCCTCGGCCTGGCGGTGGTGCACGGCATCGTCAAGGCGCACCAGGGCGGATTGCGCGTCGACAGCACGCCGGGCCGGGAAACCGCCTTTCGCCTGTTTTTCCCGAGAAGCGCGGAAAAAGGCGAGGGCAGCGAGGACTGCCGCCCCTTTATCGCCAACCGCGGCGGCACTATCCTCTTCGTCGAAGACGACGAGGACCAGCTCCATACCACTCCGCGCATCCTTGCCAACGTCGGCTATGCCGTCACCGCCCTGGCCCTGCCCAAGGAGGCGCTGGCCTTGGTGGAAAAGGAGCCGGAACGATTCGACCTGCTCATCACCGACTACGACATGCCGGCGATTAACGGCGTTGAGCTGATCCGCCGCATCCACGCGGTCAACCCGCGGCTGCCGTCAATTCTCATCTCCGGCCGCGAGGACGCCCTCAAGGCGGCCGAAAACATGCCCTTTATCCGTCGCGTCTTTATCAAGCCCTACGATACCATCGACCTGACCTTGACCATCAATACCATCCTCGACGAGGCATAGCCCCATGGCCCATATCCTCATCATCGACGACGATCTGGAAATCTGCGAGACCCTGAAAAGCCTCGGCACGCGCCTGGCGCACCAGTGCACCTCCGCGCGGAGTCTGGGCGAGGGGCGGCGGATCATCGCTCTGCAGCGATTCGACATCCTCTTTCTCGACGTGCGGTTGCCCGACGGCAACGGTCTCGACCTGCTGCCGGAAGTAACCGCCATGGCCGATCCGCCGGAGACCATCATCCTTACCGGCAAGGGCGACCCGGACGGGGCGGAGTTGGCCATCCACGGGGGCGCCTGGGATTATCTGCTCAAGCCCTCCTCTATCCGCGAGATCAGTCTGACCCTGAGCCGAGCCCTCAAATACCGCGAGGAAAAAAAGAACAAGGGCGAGGGGGAGCCACTCAACGCCGACCGGGTGATCGGCACCAGCCCGAGGATGAAGGCCTGTTTCCAACTGATGGCCCAGGCGGCTCGTTCCGACTCCAATCTGCTCATCACCGGCGAGACCGGCACCGGCAAGGAGCTCTTTGCTCGCACTATTCATGAAAACAGCGGCCGCAGCGGGGGCCGCTTCGTCTGCGTCGACTGCGCCTCGCTCACCGAATCCCTGATCGAGTCGACCCTTTTCGGCCACCGCAAGGGCGCCTTCACCGGGGCCCAGGACAGCCGCAGTGGCCTGATCAAACTCGCCGACAATGGCACCCTCCTCCTCGACGAGATCGGCGAGATGCCCTTATCGATCCAGAAGGCCTTTCTCCGCGTGCTGCAGGAACGCACCTTCCGCGCCGTCGGCGACACGGTGGAGCAGACCAGCAACTTTCGCCTTATTGCCGCCACCAACCGCAACCTCGACGAGATGGTGGAAAACCTCGAATTCCGCAGCGACCTGCTCTTTCGCATCACCACCATGCGCCTGCCCCTGCCGCCACTGCGCCAACGGCCGGAGGACATCCACCCCTTGGCCATCTTCAAGAACGCCCAGCTCTGTCAGCAGTACGGCATGACCGAAAAGACCATGGACGACAAGTTCTCGGAGACCCTGGAGAGATACCCGTGGCCGGGCAACGTGCGCGAGCTGTTCAACATCATCGAGCGGGCGGTGGTCGCCGCCGGGGCCGAGCCGCACCTCTTTTCCATGCATTTACCCCGGCAGCTGCGCATCCAGGTGGCCAAGGAACAGATCCGCCAGATGACCGGCTCCGAGGTGCTTGCCGGCGCCGGCGGTGAGGAGCCCGGTGAGGAAGTGCACAATATCGGTCAGGAGATCTTTCAGGACATCTTCGACAAGCCGCTGCCGTCACTGAAAAGCTTCAAGGGCGCCTCGGAAAAGATCTACTTGAGCGAGCTCATTCGCCAGTGCGGCGGCGAGATTCCGCGCATCCTGCAGATCTCCGCCTTGTCGCGCTCGCACTTCTACTCGCTGTTGAAAAAATACGGGCTCTCCATCCAGAACGAGGAGAGCCCTTCGCTGTAAAAGCGGCAGCAGGCTGCCCCGCTAACCCTTGGAGCCGAGACGCAGGCCGCCGTGGATAAACACCGTCTCCCCGGCCATGGCCTCGTTGCGGTAGAGCTCGGCGACCAGGCTGACCACCTCCTCCGGTTCGACCAGGCGGCCGATCGGCACCTGTTCGACGATCTTGATTAGCACCTTCTCGTCCATGTTCTTGACCATCGGCGTGCCGACATAGCCGGGAGCCACGGCATTGACGCGAATCTTGTCGGCCAGGCCGCGCCGGAAGAACTCGGCGGTGAGCACCTTGGGCATAATTGCCATGGCCGCCTTGGTCGCCGAGTAGTTGAGCTGTCCGGCGGTACCCAGCGAGCCGGTGGAGGAAACCAGACAGACCAGGCCGCGGCAGCCGTGGTTGACCATCTGCTCGACACATTCGCGCACGGTGAGAAAGACCCCGGTGAGGTTGATGTCGATAACCTTCTGGAACTGGGCCAGCGACATCTTGCCCACCACTTTGCCGCTGTCGCGGTCGGTCTTGAGCATCATGGCATCGCTGGTGATGCCGGCAAAGGGTGCCACCAGGTTGATGGCCCCGAAGGTGGCCATGGCCTGCTCGGCCAATTGCTGGCAATCGGCCTCGACGGTGACGTTTGCCACCACTGCCTTGACCTGTGGACTGATACGGCGCAGTTCCTCTTCAGCCTGACGAAGCGGCGCTTCGGCGATATCGGCAATGACCACCTTGCCACCCTTAGCTAGCCAGAACTCGGCCAGAGCCCGGCCGATACCGCTGCCGCCACCGGTAATGACCGCCACCGCATTTTCTATAGTCAACATATCTTCTCCTTTTCGGCACCCGCGCCGATTGTGCAACCCATAAGATCACGCGGGCAGAATCGCCCGACTTGCTGCCAGCCGCCAACCGTGGCGGGCATAGCGGAAGATTTGCAAGATGCACGCCACCAGAACACGGCTCACCGGGAAGAGGTCGACACAGCGTTGGCACTCTTCTTGCTTTGCCGCTTAAGTACGCTGCGGCCGTCGCCAACACGGCCATCCTCTTTCCCTTGAGCACAGATTGAGAGACCCTATGAGCATCCCCGACACCCAGGCAACCACCCGACAACGAAAGCAAAAGGTCATCAGCGCACCAGAAGCGGCACGTCTTGTCAAGAGCGGTGACACCGTCGCCACTGGCGGCTTCGTCGGCACCGGCTTTCCCGAGGGACTAGCGGTGGCCTTGGAAGAAGAATTTCTCGCCAGCGGTTCGCCCCGCGACCTCACCCTGGTTTACGCCGCCGGCCAAGGTGACGGCAAAGAACGGGGACTCAACCACATGGGCCATCTCGGCATGGTGCGCCGGGTCGTCGGCGGTCATTGGGGACTTGTCCCCAAGCTGCAAACCCTCGTTCTCAATAACCATATCGAGGGCTACATTCTCCCCCAGGGGGTGATTTCCCACCTCTACCGCGACATCGCCGCCGGCAAACCGCGCACCATCACCACCGTCGGTCTCTGCACCTTCGTCGACCCGCGCCACGGCGGCGGCAAGATTAACGACATCACCACAGAGGATCTGGTCGAGCTGATCTCCTTCGACGGCAAGGATTACCTGGCCTACAAGACCTTTCCCATCAATGTCGCCCTGTTGCGCGGCACCACCGCCGACACCGACGGCAACATCACCATGGAGCGCGAGGCCCTGACACTGGAGGCCCTGGCCATCGCCACCGCCGCCCACAACTCCGGGGGGACTGTCATCGTCCAGGTGGAGCGGGTAGCCGCCCGGGGCAGTCTCAGTGCCCGCCAAGTCAAGATTCCCGGGATCCTCGTTGACTATGTGGTGGTCTCGGAACCGCAATTTCACTGGCAGACCTTCGGCACCCAGTACAACCCCTCCTTCAGCGGCGAACTCAAAGTACCGCTGCAGTCACTGCCGCAGATCGACATGGGTGACCGCAAGATCATCGCTCGCCGCGCCGCCTTCGAGCTCGCCGCCGGGGCCATCGTCAACCTCGGCATCGGTATGCCCGAGGGCATCTCCAACGTCGCCAATGAAGAAAACATCCTTGATGACATCACCCTCACC
>CAYSON010000162.1:0-7545 GCA_964432635.1 uncultured Desulfopila sp. | reverse complement strand
TGATGATATAGCGGCGCATATAGGTGGCGCAGCCCTGGGAGCCGTGCAGGAAGGGGACGCAGCCTTCGATACCGCGGAAGGCGATGGCAGCGCCCAGGGGCCGGCAGAGTTTGCAGGCATTGGTGGTGGCGACGAAATTGGGATTTTTTTTCATGGCTGGACCTCCTTGTGGCGACGCGGCACGAAGCGCCATACCGGGCTCATTACCGAGTCGTGGACCTCGCGGGCGAAGTTGAGCATGCCGGTAAAGCCGGCCAGCATTTCCTTACGTTCATGATTATGGTCACAAAAGGCGACCCCGAGTTTGTAGGCGATGGGCCGTTCCTTGACCCCGCCGACAAAAAGGTCGACCTCCTTTTCCTTAAGAAAGGTGGCAAGTTCGAGGGGGTTGGAATCGTCGACGATGATTGTTCCCGGGTCGCTGATTCGCTCCAGTTCGAGATAGTCCTCCTTGGTGCCGGTTTGCGAGCCGACCAGGACCACCGCCATGCCGAGGAGGCGAAAGGCCTTGACCAGGGAAAAGGCCTTGAAGGCACCGCCGACATAAATCGCCGACTTCTTGCCGGCCAGGGCCTTTTTGTATTTTGCCAGTTGCGGCAGGAGGCTGGAAAGCTCCCGCTTCACCAACCGCCGCGCCTTCTCCAGCATCTCCTCGTCCTTGAAATGGCGGGCCACCGTGTAGAGGGCCTCGGCCATGTCCTCGACGCCGAAATAGGAGACGCGAACAAAAGGAATGCCATAGCGCTCCTCCATAATCTTGGCGAGGTCCATGGTCGCCCCGGAGCATTGCACGACGTTCAAGGCGGCACCGTGGCAGCGCTGGATGTCGCCGACGCGGCCATCGCCAGTGATGTTGGCCACAGTCTCTATGCCCAGCTCTTCGAAATAGCTGCGAATGAGCCAGATCTCGCCGGCCAGGTTGAAGTCGCCGACGATGTTGATCGAGTGTTTGGAGATGCCTGTGGTGTCACCGCTGCCGACCAGTCGCGCCATGGCGGTGCAGGCCGCCGCGTAGCCGGCGCGCTTGTTGCCCTTGAAGCCCTCCGATTGCACCGGCAGCACCGGAATAGCGGTCATGGTTGCCACCTTTTTGCAGACCGCCTCAAGGTCATCACCAATGATGCCGACGATGCAGGTTGAGTAGACGAAGGCGGCCTTGGGCTGGTGGCGGGCGATCAACTCGAGCAGAGCCTTCTCGAGCTTTTTCTCGCCGCCGAAGATGACGTCGAGTTCCTGCAGGTCAGTGGAAAAGGATAGGCGGTGCAACTCGGGTCCCGACGACAGGGCGCCGCGGATGTCCCAGGTGTAGACGGCGCAGCCGATCGGACCGTGCACCAGATGCAGGGCATCGGCGATGGGGTAGAGCACCACCCGCGAGCCACAGAAGACGCAGGCCCTCTGGCTGACAGCCCCGGCTAAGCTGTCCTTGTTGCAGTCGAAGTCGAGTGGAGTGGTGCCTTTGCGGTGGATCTGCCGTGTTCGGCCACTGAGAAGGGCTTGGGTGCTCATACAGGCTGGTCCTTGGGGAAAAAGGAAGGGGAAATGGAGTTTCTGCCCTTTAATCGCAAGGCTCGTGCCATGACAGGAAGTTTTAACAAATATATTTATATTCAACGTGTTGTTGGTTGTAGGGGGCGATCTTCGACGAGTTCTCAGCTCTTCTTGCAGCAAAGGCGACAATAGTGCAGGAAAGGCCACCTTTTTGTCGTAATTGTTGTCGGCTAGGTCCCTGGAGTGGAATAAACGTCGCCGTATGCCCAATAATTTCGGCGGTGAAGGCCATTTGTAAGAAATTTGTAAGAGGCGAAAGTTACACATTGCACCCAGGGGGAAAAAACCATGACCGAACGACAAAGATACTCAGTGATGCGCCGCTGGAACCAGTGCAACCGCAGGACCAAAGTACGCATTGCCGCTGAATTTTTTGTGCATTTGCGGACCAGCGAACAGCAGGACGACTGGTGGCAATTCCTCTGTAAGAAACTTCAAACCCTTAATTGAGACCTTATTCCGTGACCCCCGAACAAGAGCAGGACCTTCTCATCGAGTGGAGCCTTTATTCCCCGCAGCAGAAAGACGTCATTATGGGCGAATTTACAAAGATACATCCTGGTGAGTACTCTCAGGCCGAGCTCCTCGAGTTTCTCAAGGAAAAGCTCGGAATTGAGGGGTATTGGCAAAAAATCGGCCTGGTCTGAAGATTCTCGGCCACCACTTTTAGCTGATCAGCATTCGCCTCTTCTCTTCGTGCAAAACCTCGTCTGTCGTCAGTAAACTTGCAATCCTCGTGAAAAAACGGCATGGTAAAGCCCGATTCCGATGCTCTTTGCACGAATCGACCGGCAACGCCCGTGGCGGTATGATTGCCGTCGCCACCCTTTACCCTTGCCAATCGAGGATATGGACGACAGATCGGCCAAAGTGCTTTCTTATGTGAGAAGAAGGGGCTGGCTCTCCGAACCCTTGAGCTGCGCCTTTCTCGCCGCCGGGGAGTATAACGAGAATCATCTGTTGCAAGGCAGGAGCGGCGCATGGGTTTGCCGTATCAATCATGGAACCCAGCTCGGCTTGGAGCGGCAGGTGGAGTACGAATACCAGGTGTTGGAGGCGGTGTACCCTTCCGGGGTGACGCCACGGCCCCTGGCCTACAGCCAGGACGGGGAGGATCTTGGCCATGGCGTGCTGCTCATGGAGTACCGGCGCGGCCGCCCCCTCGACTACCGCTGCGACCTGGCCGTTGCCGCCGAGATCTTTGCCGCCATCCACACCCTCGACCCCGATCCTCGCCTTCTCGTCCAGAACGATGCGGTGGCGGCCATCGTCGCCGAATCCCTGGGCCTCCTGCGGCGCTACCAAGCCCAGGCCTACCCCGAGGTGCGTCTGCTCCTTATGGGATATCATCGCCGCATCGAGCAGATGTCGGCAGCGGCGATCTTTGCCGAGGAAGGCCTGGTGATGGTCAATACCGAGGTCAATTCCGGCAACTTCCTCATTGATCCCACCGGGTCCTCGCTGGTTGACTGGGAGAAGGCGGTGGTGTCCTGCCGTTACCAGGACCTGGCCCATTTCCTCGTCCCCACCACCACCCTGTGGAAGACTGACTGCCGCCTGCGACCCGAGGAAAAGCGGGAGTTTCTTGATATCTATCGGCGTGCCGGCCGGTTGTCCATTTCCTTAGCTGAGCTGGAGAAGAAGACTGCACTGATGGAACAGGTCATCCTGCTTCGCGCCCTCAGCTGGTGCTATATGGCCTACCATGAATATGTCGGTGGCGGCCGTGTCTTGACCAACAGTGCGACCTTCGCCAAAATAGTCGCGTACCTCGACGAGGCCCGATGTTTCTTGGCATAGAGGCAGTGAGCAAGGCCTATCAGGGCAAGACGGTGCTCAACCGTGTCTCCCTTGTGGTGGAGGAGGGAGAGCTGGTGTCGATCATCGGCCCTTCCGGCTCCGGCAAGACCACCCTGCTTAAATTGATTGCCGGCCTGGAGTTTCCTGACCAGGGACGGATTTCTTCCCGGGCTGACCTGCGCCGTGACCCGGCCATTCTGGTATTTCAGGAATACCTTCTCTTTCCGACCATGTCGGTCTTTGACAACGTCGCTTTCGGGCTGCGGGCACGCAACATAAAGTACCGGGAGGTGGCCGCCAGAGTCACCGAGATGCTCGCCTATTTCGGTTTGAGTGAATTGGCCAAGCGCTATCCGCGCCACCTCTCCTCAGGGCAGCAGCAGCGGGTAGCCCTGGCCCGGGCGATGGTGGTTGGCCCGGCCATCCTCCTCCTTGACGAACCCTTCGCCAACCTCGACCGCAATCTCAAGACCACCACCGCCGAATTCATCCGCTCCTTCCAGAAGGAGTATAAAATCACTACCCTTTGTGTCACCCACGACCTTCAAGAGGCGATGATGATGTCCGACAAGGTCGGTGTGTTGCTCGATGGTGTTTTGCGCCGCTATGATCGGCCGGCGGAGGTTTATGGTCATCCCGGCTCGGTGGCGGTGGCGACCTTCCTCGGGGCGGTCAATACCGTGCCGCGCCGCAGCTTTGCCGGGCTCGGCATCGACATAGATGCGGTGGGCGGTGCTGAGGCGGTTGCGGTACGGGCCGAGGCCATCTGTCTTGAGAAAGATCCGCAGGGATCTGGAATGGTGGAGGATTTTCTCTTTTCCGGGCGCTCCTCGCAGTGCCGTATCACCATTGACGGTGTCAAGCTTACCGCCTATAGTGACCATCACATGCTGGGCATTGGAGATCGTGTCCGGGTAACCATAAAAAGCTTCATGCGACTCGAAGGGGAGGGGGAATGATTCGATCCATTCAGCTGTTGGTGGCGACGTTGTGTTGTTGGGTATTGTCGATGCCGGTTATTGCTGCCGATGACGCCGCCTTTGCCGAGCTCTTGCGCCAGGCCAAAGGCAGCGAGGTCAAATGGTATATGTGGGGCGGCTCGACCTCCGTTAATTCCTGGGTCGACGGTTATGTGGCTCCAGCGGTTAAGGAGAAGTTTGGCATCACCTTGAAAAGGGTGCCGGCTGATGCCGCCGTTTTCATCAACAAGCTGCTTGCCGAAAAACAGGCCGGCGGCAAGGGCACCATGGACCTCTTATGGATCAACGGGGAAAACTTCAAGAACGCCATGGAAAACGGCCTGCTCCAGGGTCCGATCAGCCACCTGCTCCCCCATTTTCGCATGATCGATTCGGCCAGCGTCGAGTTCGATTTCGGCTATCCGGTGAGGGGCTACGAGGCCCCTTTCGGTCGCGCTCAGTTCGTCTTCGAGTACGACAGCGCCAAGGTCCCCAACCCGCCACGGACCTTTGCCGACCTCAAGCAATGGATCAAGGATAATCCGGGGAAATTCACCTATCCCAAGCCGCCTGATTTCACCGGCTCGGCCTTTGTCCGCCAGGTCTTCTACGCGGTCAGCGGCGGCCACAACCAATATCTCAAAGGTTTCGAGCAGAGTTTATACAAGGAACGCTCCCCGGCTCTCTGGGCCTATCTCAGCGACATCAAGCCCTTTCTCTGGCAGCAGGGATCGACCTATCCCAAAGATATCGCGGCACTTGACACCCTCTTCGAGCGTGGGGAGGTGCTGCTCAACATGAGCTATCACCAGGCCAGTGCCCAGAGCAAGATCCTTCAGGGGCGCTACAAGAATACCGTGCGCACTATGGTGATGAACGACGGCTCGATCTACAACACCCATTTCACTGCCGTGCCCTATAACGCCCCCAATCGTGCCGGTGCCCTGGTGGTCGCCGACTTCCTGATGTCACCGGAGGCGCAGTTGTCCAAGAATAATCCGGCCAACTGGGGGGATTTTACCGTGCTCGACATGGCCCGGCTCGAGGAGGAGGGGCGGCGGCGCTTCCAAACCCTTGATCTCGGGGCAGCGACGCTGTCGGTGGCGGAACTGAGTCGGGTGGCGGTGCCGGAAATTCCTGCCGCCTATCTCGAACAGCTGGAAAAGGATTGGGAAAAGCAGGTGCTGCAGGGTAGGTAGCGATGCGGTCGGGTGCCATCCTCATGCGGCTTTTGCCGCTGGTGCCGGTGACTCTGGTCTTCGGCTGCGGTATCGCTGTCACCGTGCTGCAGTCGATGGGCCTGCTGATGTTTAGCTACAGTTATGACGACCTCTGGTTCGCCTACAGGCAACTGTTGGCCGATTCTTGGTTTTGGCAGTCGGCGGGATATTCGCTCTACATCGCTGCAGCCAGCAGCGGCCTCTCCTGCTTGTTTGGTACCGCTCTTGCCTATGCCCTGTGGAAGATGCCAGAGCGTTATCGCCGCAGAGCACTGGTCTACAAGGTTCCCCTGATCCTCCCCCATATCGTCGTTGGCTTTCTCGCCACCCTGGTTTTGGCGCAGACCGGGGTGCTGGCATCGATTGCCCATCAGCTGGGTTGGATCTCCTCCCATGAGGAATTTCCCCAGCTGCTCTACTCCAGAGCCGGTATCGACCTCATCTCCGCCTATGTCTATAAGGAGACACCCTTTGTCATCCTTATGGTCTACGCCATGCTGGTGCGCTTTGATAAACGGCAGGTGGAGACGGCGCGGATGCTCGGCGCCGGAAGGCTGCGGATATTTTTCACCTTGATTCTGCCCTTTCTCCTGCCGGCGATCAACACCACCTTGCTCATCCTTTTTATCTTTACCCTGGGCGGTTTCGACCTGCCCTTCGTCATCGGCGACAGCTCTCCGGGGATGATCAGCCTGCGTGTCTACGACTATTTCTTTCACCGTGACCTGATCGAGCGACCCATTGCCATGGCCATGCTCTCGCTGCTGCTGCTCTTTTCCCTGGTGTTCATTGCCCTCTACCTGCGCCTTTCAGCCCATCTTTCCCGGGAGGTGCGCAAGGTATGAAGTGGATGGTACTGCTGGCGGTCTTCGCCGGAGTCTTCGGGTTGCCGCTGCTCCTGCTGCTCGTTTACGCCTTCTCCTCCTCCTGGGTCTTTCCCGAGCTGCTTCCGGCAAGCTACGATCTGCGTGCCCTGCGCTACCTGTTGCGCCATGGCGGTGATATCGCCCTTGCCCTCGGCTCTTCCTGCCTTTACTCCCTGGCCACGGTGCTGCTCACCCTGATGATGACCCTCCTTCCGGCCAAGCTCTTTGCCCGCAACGACTTCGCCGGCAAGGCCGTGCTCGAAGGGTTGTTGCTTACACCGGCATTGCTGCCGCCGATGGTCTTTGCCATGGGCGCCCATTTTGTCTTCCTGCGGCTGGGATTGGCCGATACCGCCCCCGGGGTGGTGCTGATTCTTGCCTGTGTCAGCTATCCCTACATGCTGCGGGCCTTGACCGCCGGCTACCAGGCCTACGGCGAGGCCTTTGCCGACTGCGCCACCAATCTCGGGGCCTCGCCGGTTCGGATCTTGCTGGCGGTGGAAATGCCGCTGTTATTGCCGTCATTGATCGCCGGGGGGACCATTGTCTTTCTGGTCGCCTTCTCCGATTACTTCCTGGTTTTTCTCATCGGCGGCGGCAGCGTTCCCGCCTATTCCGGCTATATCTTCCCCCTGCTCAACTCCTCCGACCGTAGCGTTGCCTCGATGCTTACCCTGGTCTTTCTGGTTATCCCGATTGTGTTCTTTTTCATCATCGATCGTCTGGTCGCCGGCGCCTATCGGCGGCGGGGCATGTAATTGGGGTCGCGTCTCAACTCTTGACAGAATGTGTCAAGAGTTGAGACGCGACCCCATGCTTAGACATGAGCTGTCCACCTCGCCTCCGGCTACGCCGCGTCCGCCTTGCTCAGTGTACGGATGGAGGTGAGCTTGTCCCAGCCGTAGTAGGTATTGACAGAATCTTCGGTACTTTGTTCGGTTATACGAATGAAGCCGTCACCGAGAAACAACACCGCCTGCTCATAGACCTTTCCTTCGTTGATCTGGATTTTTACGCCCTTACGGATTTTCCGCGACAGGGTGCCGTGTACCGGCATGGAGGCATACTCAAAAATCTTTTCCAAGGTTTCTTTATTCATTTCTTTGTTCCTTTTAGGTCAATGGGTTGTACCGATTTCAGCGTCATACA
>CAYSON010000161.1:6827-7572 GCA_964432635.1 uncultured Desulfopila sp. | reverse complement strand
CCCATCTTCTCGCCGCGGGCGAGTGGAGCAAGAAACTGTTGCTTCTGTTCCTCGTTGCCGAAGAGATAGATAGGGTTGGCGCCGAGGGAAAGATGGGCCGAGAGAGTGACGCCGGTTGAGGCGCAGACTCGCGATAGCTCCTCGACGGCGATGGCGTAGCTGATATAATCGGCACCGCCGCCGCCATATTCCTCGGGAAAAACGATACCGGTGAGACCGAGTTCGGCAAGACGATCAAACATCAGGGCCCGATCGAATCGCTCCTCTTCGTCACGGAGGCGGGCGCTGGGAGCAACTTCGGTTTCTGCGAATTGACGAACCATTTCACGGATGAGGTTCTGCTCTTCTGTTGGTTCAAAAATCATTGGTCGTTCTCCTGAGATGTGAAATGAGACGGTGGCGATGACCGGGAAGAGACGGCAGGTATCTTCCCGGGTTTAACAATCAATCTTTTTTAGAGCTCAGTTCCGGGAAGTCCCAATAAAAATACTCTTGGCTGCTGCCCTTGATGCTCTTTTCTTGGCGTTCGACTTCCTGTTGGCGCAGTTCGACACGGCGTATCTTGCCACTCAGGGTCTTCGGTACCATCGGTACGAACTCAATGATCCTCGGAATCTTAAATTTGGCGAGGATGTTGATGGAATGCTGGAACAGTTCGAGTGCCAACTCGCGCGATGGGGCGTACCCCTGCTTGAGGATGACAAAGGCCTTGACCAGCTGATGCCGTTTGGGGTCGGGAACGCCG
>CAYSON010000161.1:0-6817 GCA_964432635.1 uncultured Desulfopila sp. | reverse complement strand
GCCGATTCTGCCACCGAGGGATGTTCAATCAGGGCACTTTCCACCTCGAAGGGGCCGATGCGATAGTCGGAGGACTTGATGACATCGTCGCTGCGGCCGACAAACCACCAGTAGCCGTTTTCGTCGATGGAGGCGCGGTCGCCGGTGTAATAGGCGTTGTTGATGAAGACTCCGGCCATCTTCTCAGGGCTACCGATGTATTCGGTAAAGAGACCGAGTGCCCGCCACTTGTCGAGTTTGACCACGATATGGCCGGGTTCGTTGGGGGTAGTGATTTCCTTGCCCTCGTCATCCATCAGGGCGACATCGTACATAAACGAAGGCTGCCCAAAAGAGCCGGCCCGCATCTTGCCGGTCATCCAGGGATGGTTGCCGATCATTGCCGTCGATTCGGTTTGGCCGTAGAAGTCGCGGATCTCGGTGCCGGTCAGTTTCTTCCACTTGGAGATGACTTCCGGGTTGAGCGGTTCACCGGCACCAATCGATTGCCGCAGGGAGGAGAAATCGAATTTTGAGGTGTCGAGGTTAATGAACATCCTCCAGGCGGTAGGAGGGGCGCAAAAAACGGAAATTTTGTGGGTGGTCAGGGCGGTCAGGTATTTGTTGCCGTCAAGCACGGTGAAGTGAAAGCCGGAAGCGGTGGCACCGATATTGAGAGGAGCGAAAAAGCTCGACCAAGCCCATTTGGCCCAGCCAGGGGCACTGAGGTTATGATGAATGTCGTCACTGCGAATACCGGTCATCACCGAGGTTGAAAGGTGCCCCATGGGATAACTGGTGGCGGTATGGCCGACTCGCTTGGGAAGCCCTGTGGTGCCGGAGGTAAAGAAACAGAACAGCAGATCCTTTGATTTTGTTTTGGCGGCCTCGGCTTCGACTGCTTCTGAGGCCAGGTCAGCGTAGTTGGTCCATCCCTCTTTCTTGCCGAGCACCAGTTTTGCTTTAGGTTTCATGTTGGTGGTGGATAGGGCAGCATCGATGATATCAGTATAGATGGCATCGGCAATGATCGTATCCGGAGGATAGGCCTCAAAGCGGAATTCGAGTTCGCGTTGGGTCATGGTGGTGGCAGTAGGCACGGCCACCAGCCCACCCTTGATGCAAGCGAAACTGGCGAACCACGTTTCGGGGTAGATCGGCACCATCATGTACATGTTGTCGCCTTTGTTGACTCCGGCCTTGCGCAGTTTGTTGAGGCACTGGTTGCCGCGGAAGGCAAATTCCTGGTAGGTGAAGGTTTTACTGTCACCGCTGGCGATATCGGCCCATACTAAGGCTGTTTTTTGTCCGCGCTCCTTGACGTGCAGACCTTCAAAAATCTCCGATGCCCAGTTGAAATGCTCAGGAAGTTTCATATAGTTGAGCTTTTCAAAAAAGGCCCTGGCCGTGTCTTTTTTGAGGTCGTTGTCGTCCATCATGTTCAGCTTCATCACTTCCCTATACAAATCTTGCATACCCATTAGCGGCTCCTTCTGTGAGGTTTGGTAATGATTGTCCCTGATGTCGATTAAGGACGCCTTCTATCCATGCTCGGCCTTGCAACTGAGCGCTCGATCGGTTTTCTCGCCGAACTAGATAACAAATATTGATCTTTGTCAAAGTATTTCTTTATGGTGTTGGAGAAAAGGAGGGGATGAGGCAGACTCAAAATAGTGCCTTTTTCCCTATAGTTCAAAAGAATGTGAGGCCGATTGGGATTTGCGCGAAAGGATAAGTCCCAGTTGTTGGAAGGATTTTAATCAGTCCCAAAACGGTCTTTGCCAAGGGAGCAGTTTTAGGCCCCAAAGGCGGGCTGGAACCCGCAACCCAAGGACCCGTAATCCCCTCCGGGGATAAGTACCTTGGGGGGTAATATGATCAACACTCTATTCGCCCTCTGATAATCTTGTTGTTACTGGCTGCTTTTCCTTATAACGGTACTAAAAGGGAAACCATTTTTTCTTGGGCGTGTAGGCGGCAACCCGATTGCGACCCTTCTCCTTGGCCTCGTAGAGCGCTTGATCGGCTTGGCTGATCAGGTTGTCCTTGCTGAAGAGATCCTCGGTGGCCGGTGTGCCGGCCGCCTGGCCGAAACTGGCGGTAACACGATATTCCTCGCGATTGTCGCGAAAGATCGTCTCTTCTATAGCCGCGCGAAGTTTCTCGCCAACCACCAAAGCCTCTTCGGTGATGGTTTCGGGAAGGATTACCACAAACTCTTCGCCGCCATAACGGGCCAGAACGTCGTATTGGCGGAGGTTTTCGCGGATAGTGGCGGCAAAGCGGGCGAGGACGAAATCGCCAACCTGATGGCCGTAGGTGTCGTTGAACTTTTTAAAGAAGTCTATATCAATGAAGAGGAGCGAGATGGTGCTGTTGTTACGCGTTGCGCGACTGATTTCCTGATCAAGGGCGTTTTGGAAAAAACGGTGGTTGTGGACCCCGGTGAGGCCATCGATGTTAGCGAGATTGTCGAGAATACGATTTTTTTCCTCAAGGGCTTTGGTGAGATTTTCAAGATTGATTTTGGTCTCGACCAACTGCTTGTTCATCTGATCGTAATCGAGATTGATCAGGCTCAAGCGAATGTTTGCCTCCTGAAGGATTTCTTGAACCGATTTATGATTCTGCATCTTGAGGTTGAAGTAGGTGCCGGCTTCCTTGACCCGTAGGTGCAGGAGATTAAGAATCTTTTCGATCGCCTCGCCGTCGAGGCCTAGGAGTTTGCTCGCTTCCTTGCGAAAGCTCTTGTGGTAGGTCTCGGGTTTGTCGGAGAAGAGGATGCTGGTAAGTTGGTCGGAGAGGTAAACCGCCTTGATGGTGGCACGGATGGAGGGATTGTTATCCTTGTACTTTTCTGGTTCATGGTGATATGCGATAGGGGCCACCAGTGAATCCGGGAAGCCCCAATTTTTGGCGACCCGGGCGCCGATGACGGGGTGATCGCCTCCGAAGACCTCTCTTTCCGCCTCGCGGTTGTTACCGGGTTTTTCTTCGAGTTGGTGGAGCAGCGCCTCATATTCCTTGGCAAAGGTCCGGGCGAGAATAAGTTCGCCCAAATTTTGCAGCAGGCCGGTGCAAAAGCCTTCCTCGGCATCAATATCTTTGACCTGCTCGAGGATGAGGCGGGTGGCAACCGCAGAGGCCAGGGAGCGCTCCCAGAACTTCTCGAAATTGAAGCGGCTGACGCCTCTGCCCCCTTTGATGCTGAGAAATGAAAAGGAAAGGACCAGGCTGCGCACCGCGTTCATGCCGAGAATGGAGACTGCCTGCTGAATCGACCCGATTTGTTGGGGAAAGCTGTAAAAGGCGGAATTGGAGACCTTGAGGATCTTAGCGGAAAGAGAGATGTCGCGTGACACCAAGGCACCAATGTCGGCAAGGGTGGCATCCTCCCGGGCGGTCAGGGAGATGAGCTTGGAGGCCACCGTCGGCAGCGTAGGGAGCTCGCTGGAGGCAAGGATCTTCTGCAAGAGTTGGTCTTGGTCCATATGTTGTCCGTAGGATAAAGTGAACGGCGAAACCTATTGTCGACTTTGAAAAAGTATAGCTGGTGATGATTCGGAAAGTAAAGGGATGGGATGAAAAAAATGGTCCAGTCTTCAGGTCAGATGGCCTCTCCGGCCTCAGGATAGGTGCAGAGCTCACCGCGGAAGTTGGTGAAATGCAGGTCGCGGCCTGATTGAAGGATGTACTGAGGCGTCAGGGGGATCTTGCCCTTGCCGCCAGGGGCGTCGAGGGCCAAGGTGGGGATGGCCATGCCCGAAAGGTGACCGTAGAGTTGTCTCATAATGTCAATACCGACGCTGCTATGGGTCCGGAAGTGGTTGGTGCCCCGGGTCAGATCGGCCTGAAAAAGATAGTAGGGTTTGACGCGGATGCGTAGCAGCATGATCATCAAGCGTTTGATGGTCGCGGCATTGTCGTTGACGCCCTTGAGAAGGACGGTCTGGCAGCCGAGGGGAATGCCGGCGTCGGCCAATCGTGCGCAGGCCTGGGCTGCCTCGGCGGTGATTTCCCTGGGGTGGTTGAAGTGGGTGTTGATAAAAAGGGGATGATGTTGTTTGAGGACTTTCGTAAGACTGGCGGTGACGCGCATTGGCAGGAGCGATGGAACCCGCGTGCCAATGCGGATGATTTCGATGGAGGGAATGGCGCGAAGCTTGCCGAGAATATCGTCGATGACCTCATCTGGCAGGAGCAGGGGGTCTCCTCCGGAAAGGAGCACCTCGCGCACCTCCGGGTGAAGGCGCAGATAGGCGTAGCCGTCCTCGAGATTGGCGGTGTTTATACACATCTCAGCGCTGCCCACCTTGCGCTTACGTGTGCAAAAACGACAGTAGGCGGCGCAGGCGCCTGACACGAGAAAGAGCACGCGATCAGGATATTTGTGAACGAGATTGGTTACCGGGCTGAGTTGTTCTTCCCCCAGAGGATCGCTCAGGCACACCGTATCGTCTATCTCGGCGAGGTCGGGAACCACCTGCTTCCAGATCGGATCTCCTGGAGATTCGATGAGATTTGCAAAATAGGGATTTATTCGCAGGGGAAAGTTTGCTATTACTTGCCCCAAGGCGCTATCGTCGCAATCCAAACGATGGCGGAGTTGGTCAAGGGGGGTGATGCTATCGTTGAGGAAAAGTAACAAAGATTCCATGGCCGGGCATTATGCGGCAAACGACGTTGGTTGTCAATCGCCCAGATTCCTTGGGGAAGAATATCGAGGGGGCTTGCATATGGCAACGAATCTCTACAGATTCAAATACGATGAATACGGTAATACCCGTGAACTGCTAGTCTACGCCAGCGGTTCGGCGGCGAGGTCGTGCAGCTATATCAACAAGGGTACGGCATTCAGTCACGAGGAGCGCAGGCTCCTCAATCTTGAGGCGAGATTGCCACCAGGGGTTCGAACCCTCGAGTCCCAGGTGCAGAGTTCACGCGTTAAGGTCGAAGAGAAAGTCGACGACATCGACAAGTTCATCTTCATCCGGGGGATGTTCGACCGTAACGTCACCCTGGCCCATGCCTTGATCAAGAGCGATATTGAAAAATACATCAAGATCATCTATTCTCCGACCATCGACATGGCGGTACAGAAGTACTCCTCGATGTTCCGGCAGGCCAATGGTCTCCATTTCTACCCCGGCAATATCGACCGTGCTGAAGACATCCTCAGGCGTTTTCTCCACCGTGACATACGGATTGCGGTGGTCACCGACAATCAGGGAATACTCGGACTCGGCGATCAGGGGGCAGGCGGCATTGCCGTGTGCCTCGGCAAATTGATGCTTTACACCCAGGGCGCGGGTATCGCTCCTTGGAACTGTCTGCCCATTTCACTTGATGTCGGCACCGACAACGAACTGCTCCTGGCCGATCCGCAGTACCTTGGGTGGCGGCACCATCGTTTGTCCGGCGAGGAGTATCTTAGCTTTGTCGGTCGTTTTGTGCGTGCCTTCCGCAACGTTTTTCCCAATGCCCTCTGTCAATGGGAAGACTTTTCGCAGCAGAACGCCTTCACCATCCGCGACTCTTTCGTCGACGAGGTCATCTCCTTTAATGATGATATTCAGGGTACCGGGGCGGTGGCGCTGGCTGCGATTCTTTCGGCGATGAAGATCAAGAAGGAGCGTTTGGTTGACCAGCGCTTCCTCATCAATGGCGCTGGTGTCGGTGGTGTGGGCATCGGCGAACAGTTACAGCGCGCACTGGTGGCTGAAGGGTTGACGGCGAGACAGGCCTTGGACGCCATTTTCCTCATTGATTCGCAGGGGCTGATCACCAACATTCGCGATCCCCGGCTCTATAAACGAAAATTTGCCAAAGATAAAAAACGCTTTCCCTGGCTGGAGACGATCAACAAGGTCAACCTTGTGGAGATTATCCGCAATGCCGGGATCACCGTGTTCATCGGCACCACCGGACAGGATTACTTTTTCGGCGTTGAGTCGGTCGACGCCCTGAAACAGAACACCGAGCGACCGGTAATCCTGCCGCTTTTTCATCACATTTCCACGCCACAAATGTTTTGTCGAAACATGCAGAAATGGCAAGAGGCAGGGGTTTTGGTGGCCACCGGCAATCCCTGCGGCGCGGCTTCCGGCGAGGAGTCTTTTGTTTTCAGTCAATGCAACAATGCCTTGGTCTTTCCTGGGGTTGGGCTCGGGGTACTGGTATCTGGGGCACGCGAGGTTTTGCCAGAATTTTTTACCGCCGCAGCATGGGCTATAGCCGATATGATGACTGCGGAAGAACTGGCGCAGGGGAAATTAATGCCCTCCATCAGCATGATGCGCCAGGTCGGCAAAACGGTGGCTCTCGCAGTGGCCATGACTGCGGTTCGCCACGGGGTCAGCAGGCCTTGTGTCTACTCCGATTTCCAGCACGATAATGACGAGGCGCGCATGAAGAAGCTCATTGACCGTATTCGCTGGAATCCGGAATATTTACCGTTGGTGGCGATGTAAGCAACGACAATCAATCCGGCTGCGATAAGCCCTGCCTTTTGCGCACACTGCTTCTCCGCTCGAGAACTCCATCCTCCTGACCTTATTGGCGCCGACATTCCTGCGGCCTGCGATGGATTGCCAAGCGGACGTTGCATGCTGATAGCACTGCTGCTCGGCAATGTCCGTTGCCCAAAGCGGGAAAGCTCTATATATTGATTGACACCTTTTCGCGCCACAGTATAACCTACGTCCCCAATCCAATGGGCGCTCAGCTGCATGCCGGATGCCATCGGCGGAACATTCAGCGGGTGGCTGCCCAATCCTCAATCCAAGTCTTGAAAGCGACAAAACTCCCGGTGTATCACGACTATCCCTATCAGGGCCAT
>CAYSON010000160.1:0-7589 GCA_964432635.1 uncultured Desulfopila sp. | reverse complement strand
TTTCCAATAGCAGCCGAAAGAGGTGGTGTAGGGAAGGATGAAGCCGGGCGAAAGATAGGGGCTGTGGCGCAGGTCGCTGTAGTCGGGAAGGAGATGCTCGTGCTGCGGGGTGCGACCAAGAATTTTCAGCAAGGGGGCTTGACCCGGCCCAGCAACCAGGTGGTCGACCAGACCAGCGAAGAGGCGGTCTTCATGGGGGCGGCCAAGCCAGGTGGAGATCAGTCCGCCGCCGAGGACGATGCGCCGCTCCGGGTGGTGGGCTCTCAGGTAGCCGATGATGGCGAAGGCGCACAATGCCTGGCTGAGGTAGCACAGGGAGATGCCGATCAGCGGGTCGCTGTCCTCGCTGCAGAGCTGCTCAAGTCGAGTGCTGAAGAGGGGGGAGAAGATGTTGTTCTCGTATTCCGCCGCCGCCCGCTCCAGGTCGCTGCTGGCCAGGGGCGAGAGGTGGTGGTCCTGATAATCGGCCAGCGTCAGGCGCAACCCCCGGGGCTGCCCGGACATCGCAACCAGACGGTTGAGGTCGGCCACGGCGCGGGAGTAGCGGGAAAAATTGTCATAACCTTGCGGGGAGCGGAGCCGGGTGAGATTGTCGCTGACCCCTTTTACGGCGCGTCGGGTCCAGGTGTCGGTGCTGTCGGGCGGGTGGAGCAAGAGGAAGTGCAGCCCTTCCAGGTTAAGGTCGCAGAACGTGCAGCGCACCCCGTGGGCGCGGAGACTTGCGGCGAGATAGGCTGGGGCAGCTGGTGGCTCGCCGGGTTTGGTCAGTGGCGGATAGAGAAGGATCATGGGTTTTTCGCTGCCGAGGATGCGTTTATCTCTGGAAACTGGGCCGAGGTGTACTATAATGTGCAACAGGTAACGATACTGGTTGTCATACCCGATGATCCACAAAAAAACAGCAAAGGAGCTATAGCGAATCATGAAGAGTCTATGGAAACGGTTGGCGCCGGTCTTGATGGTACTTTTTGCCCTGTCCCTGGTCGATGGCGCGTTCTTGACCAACGATGCTGATGCCCGCTCGAAAGCGGGCGGTAAATCCTTCAGCTCCAGCCCTAGCAAAGCCCCGGCCAGCACCCCCGCACCACCTGCTGGTGGCGGCAGCTTCAGCCGCGGTCTGATGGGCGGCCTGCTCGGCGGCGCCATTGGCGGCATGCTGTTCGGGTCGATGTTCGGGGCCGGTGGCTCCGGGATGGGTATTCTCCCCCTGTTGCTCCTGGGTGGCCTAGCCTTTTTCCTTTACCGAAAGTTCGCCAAGGCTCGGCAGGGAGACAATAATAACGCAACCAGCCAATATTCGGCACCCTCCTCGCCGCTCTCCGGGGCCTTTGGTGGGTCGACCGCTCCGCCGCCGGTGCCGCCGGTGATTGGCGGCAATCTTCTCGCCGACGGCATTAATCAGATCAAGGAGCATGATCGCGGTTTCGATGTAGCCCACTTCACCGAAGTGGCCAGTGATGTATTTTTCCAGGTGGAGGCCGGGTGGATGCGCCGTGACCTCGAATCCTACCGCCATCTCCTCGGCGGTCAGCTGGCCGGGGAATATGAGGACCATCTCGCCGAGCTCAAGGCTCAGGGCCATATCAACAAGCTCGAATCGATAGCGGTACGCGAGGCGGCAATTGTTCAGGCTGGAAGTGACGGTCGCGAGGACTTCGTCACCGTGCTCTTCTCTGCTAATCTTCTCGACTATACCGTCGACGACAAAAGCGGCCAGCTGATTTCCGGGAGCATGACCACGCCGGTCAAATTTCGCGAGGAGTGGACTTGGTCCCGGTCGGTGGGCACCCAGAACTGGAAATTGGAAGGCATCAAGGAAAGCTGAGCGATACCTTATTCAACCCGCCGCCAGTAGCCTTTAGTTTTGCTGCCGGCGGCTTTTTTTTGTGTGAACATTATGGTCGATGTCAGTCAACTGCGTCGGGACTACCTCAAGGACGGGCTGTCACGTGCCGACCTTCATGCTGATCCTTTGCAGCAGTTTTCAACCTGGTTTGAACAGGCGCGGGCGGCGGAACTGGCCGATCCGACGGCGATGATTCTCGCTACGGTGGGTGCGGGCGGTCGCCCCAGCCAGCGCACTGTGCTGCTCAAGTATTACGATCACAGCGGTTTGGTCTTCTTCACCAACTTCGAGAGCCGCAAGGCATTGGAGATCGCCGGCAACTCCCAGGTGAGCCTGCTCTTTGTCTGGCTGCAACTGGAGCGGCAGGTAGTGATCGGCGGCCGCGCCGCCAAAATCTCCATGGCTGAATCGGCCAAGTACTTCATGTCACGCCCCAAAGATAGCCAGATGGCGGCTTGGGTGTCGAGCCAGAGCCACCCCTTATCATCGAAAAAGGTGTTGCTGCAGAAATTCATGGAGATGAAGGCCAAGATCGGTGAAGGCAAGGTGCCGCTACCTTCCTTCTGGGGTGGCTACCGGGTGGCGCCCGAGGAGATCGAGTTCTGGCAGGGCGGGGAAAACCGTTTGCACGATCGCTTTCTCTACCGGCGAGAGGATGGTCTCTGGAATATCAGCCGCCTCGCCCCATAACCCTCCTTTCTTTCTGATCGCGCCGGCATCTCAGCCTTTGACCACCGCCAAGGGGTGGAGAACGGCGATGACGGACACCAGATCTCTCTGGCTGTCTATTACCTTGTCGATATCCTTATAGGCTCCGGCGGCCTCCTCAAGATCCTTCTTGTGGCGGATAGCATGGAGAATGCCCCGATTTTCAAGCCTGGCGATTTCCTCCTTGAGATCAAGCTGCCGCTGTGCCTGTTTCCTGCCCAAGAGTCGCCCCGCCCCGTGCGAACATGAAGAAAAGCTCTCCGGATGGCCAAGGCCGCGCACCACGTAACTGTGGCTGCCCTGCGAGCCGGGGATGAGACCGATGTCACCGTTTGCCGCCCTGGTGGCCCCCTTGCGATGCACCACCACCTTGCGGCCGAAGTGCAGTTCTTCGGCGGCGTAGTTGTGGGCGACATCGTGGAACTCGCTGAATTCCGCCTGTTCGATTTCCACAAGCAGCTCTTGCACCCTCTCCATCATCGCCAGCCGGTTGGCGGCGGCGAAGCGGACGCAGTAGGTCATCTCCTCCAGATAGCTGCGTCCCTGTGGACTATCGAGAGGTAGGGAGTCGAGCTGCCAGGCAGCGGGGATGTGGGAGGCGTGCTTTTTGGTGAAATCTGCGGCAAGGCGGTTGTAGTGGTTGGCCACCTGGTAGCCGAGGTTTCTGCTGCCGGAGTGGATCATAAGCCAGAGAAAGCCGCTGTCGTCCCGCTGCACCTCGATGAAGTGGTTGCCGCCGCCGAGGGTGCCAAGTTGTCGGCGGCCGTTCTCGTATTCGCGGACGACGATGGGCAGCGCACGGGGGCTGCCGCCTTTTTCCCATGGCGGCATCATTTCCTCGGGTTGTGGTTTCTTGTGGTGTTGAAAGCCTAAGGGAATGACCTGGCGCACTTTTCCCAGCAGGGTTTTCAGGTCCCCAGGGGAAAGACTGCTCAGCGAGGTTTTACAAGCGGCGACACCGCAGCCGATATCGACTCCGACGGCGTTGGGGATGATCGATTCGACGGCAGCGGCCACTCCCCCGATGGGCATGCCGTAGCCGACATGGGCGTCGGGCATGATGGCCACGTGGTGAAACAGGCAGGGCAGGTTGGCGAGATTTTTCGCCTGCTGCAGGGTGTCTGGGTCGATGTCCGTGAGCCAGAGTTTGATTGGCAGTTTTTCCGTGTCGATGATGCGCTTCATGGTGGACTCCTTGGGAAGTTCTATGGCCCAGCGGGTGCCGCAACTAGAGAAGGTTGAGGTAGGCGATGGCGGAGAGGCAGAGCAAGAGGGCCGGGAGGAGGAAGGTGAGCGAGCGGCGTCGGCGGCCGGCGAGACGCCGGACAATGCGGTGGGTGGCGTACAGCGAGGCGAGCAGCCCGCCGAAAACGGAGAGAAACTGCAGGGCGTAGGTGGTGTCGGGGCTGAGCAGGGGCCGTGGCGCCAGCGGTACGGTGGCCAGGCCGACCAGGTCGAGGAGATTGGCGGGCAAGAGCCAGAGCCCCTCTACGAGGATGGCGAGGTGGGCGGCCATATAGGTGCCAAGCACCAGAGGAATCATGCCGTAGCCGAGGGTCGCCGCGACAACCTGCCGCTTGCCCCCGCTCACGTTGGCAATGATTGCCGATACGCTCAGATAGCCGCTGAGATAGAAAAGGATCAAGGCGAGAAAGATCGCCGCCGAGGTTAGAGGCAGGCTGTCGGGCAGGCCGGCTTGGCTGGCCAACAGCTGCAGACGGGGCAAGAAACCTTCGTCCTGTTGCGCCAGGACGAAGGGGAAGACGATGGCCGCCAGACAGACCACGAGAACGCTGTCGGCCAGGCGCGGCGACTCTTGGTTCCACAATTCCTGGGGTGCCAGACGCAGATTGAGATGGATGGAGTCAAAGTGGCAGGTTTTGATGCACTGGCCACAGAGGATGCAGTCGCGGTTGTTGTCGACCAAAAAAGGATGGCGGAACATCGGGCAGCCGCTGTGGTCGTGGTCGCCGTGGTAGCAGAGGTGGCTGGTGCAGCGGTTGGCGCACATCTGACTGTTGGCACGCAATTCGATAATGGCTGGCATGGAAAAAAGGGCGTTGATCGCCCCAAGCGGGCAGAGGTATCGGCACCAGACGCGCCGCTGGTAGAAGAGACTGAAAAAGAGCGAGCCGAGGGTGATGGAGAGAATGATCCAGGCAGTCAGTTGCGGCGAGTTGTAGGCATTCCAGGTGGTCTCGATCCAAAAGAGGAGGATGCAGAAGACCGTCATGATCCAGCCGGAATGTCGGCGGATCCAGGGAGGCGTCGGCCGCTCGGGTTTGAGCACCAGTTGCGCCAGCCAGCCAGGGACGGCCAGGCCGCAGATGCTGCACCAGGTGCGGGCGAGAAAGAAGAAGGAGAAGACCAGCAGTGGCCAGCCGACGACCCAGCTCAAGGTGAGACCGATGTTGTCATGGGGATTGTCGGGGCCGGCGAACAGGGCGATCACCACCAACAGGAAGATCAGGCCGACCACGAGCCTCGGCACCAGGGGAAAGAGGCGGCTGGCGAGAAAGCTGCGCAACCGGGGCAACTGCAGCAGGTTGAATTCCCACTTGCCCTCCACCTTGGGCAGCCCGAGGATGATCTGCGGATTGAGCGACCCGTGATTTTCCCCAAGGAGCACGGCGCGCTGCAAAACCCCGGAGAGTTCGGCGAGATTACCGGGCCAGTGGTAATTGATGAAACGGCCCATGGTCTGATCGTCGACGGCGCTGATCTGCTTGCCGTACTGCTGGCTATAGCGACGCAGGTAGTAGTGCACCAGCCGGGGAATGTCGCGGCGGTGGTCGCGCAAGGGGGCGGCGCGGAAATGGTGGTCGGCGAAGAGGGCATAGAGGGTCGGCAGCAGCCGCTGATGGCCGTCTTGGCCCTCCGCTCGATCGGTGCAGATAAGGATGAGGCGGCAGCGTCGCTCCGCTGGCCCGTCGGCGGGGTCGTTTCCGCCACGGGATCTCTTGAGGAAGGCGAGGAGTTGTCGCTGGCAGTCCGGCTCAAGATATTCGGCGTTATAGAGGGTCAGGGTGCCGCCCTGAAGGCGCTTGAGGAGACCGCCGCCGTAGGGGTGTGGGAAAACACCACTCTCTGCTTCCCCCTGGTCGAACAGCTCTTCTTCGAGCAGCGCCGGGTCGGCGGTTCGCACGTCCAGATCCCGGTAGGGACCGTTTTTGTAAGGGCTCTGGTGGTGGATTTCGGCGGCGATCATGCGACGGCCGGTTCCCGTCTCGCCGCTGAGCAGAACCGGGTGTCGTCCGGAACTGAAACGCTGCACCGCCTTGCCGATCTGCTTGGCAATGGTCGACTCGGCGAAGCGCAGCCCGCGGTCGGCACCGGTGACGGTTGGTGCCGGGGCTGCGACGTTTTCGAGAAAAGAGCGATCGAGGTGACGGGGTGAGAGGCCGGTCGGGCCCCTGCTTTTGTTAAGTGTCTCGGCGTGGTCGGTAAGGCTGAGGCGCAGCCGTCGAGCGAGGTTCTGGGCAAGCCGGCTTTGGATGATCGGGTGGCCGAAGAAGAGGAGGCGAAAGGCCTGCTGATCGAAAATAAGGACGGTGACCTCGGTGAGGGCTCGGGCATCAAGGCCGTTGTCCTGGTCGGTCAGCAGAGCGGTCTCGCCAAAATGGTCTCCTGGGCCGAGGTGGCTGACGAGATGCTCGCCACCGCCCTGCATAGAGATAGTCAGCTCGATCTGCCCGCCCCGCACCAGGAAAAACTGCGGGGCGCGCTGACCCTGGCGATAAAGATACTCACCCTGGCCGAAGGTCTCGGGAGTTCCTCCGGCAAGAATTTCGACGATCAAGGCGTGGTCGAGGCCGTCAAAGATTTTGGCACCAAGGAGGCTGGCGTCGGCGTGGCTGCTGTTAGCTGCTGCGGTCATCGGCCTTCTGTTCTTCAGGGTTGGCACTCAGGGTGGTGACTATGCAAGAATGTTCCGAACTCTCCTGCCAATCCTACCTTGCCGGAAGCGAAACCGGCAACCCTTTTCCGTTGGCCATGCAGATGGTCTTGGCGTCAGAAAGCGTCGACGATAAGATTGAGGCGACGCAGGGTTTTGCTGCTACGCGCCAGCTGCTGCAGGTGGTTGAGGAAGAGCCGTTCGCGCAGGGGGGGAATCTTGCCAGCCAATTGCACCATGGAGATGCGGTTTTTGGCCTGAACCGCTTGCGGGCGCAGCACCACCAGCTGTCCGGCGCTGATCTTGTCCCAGACCAAGTGGCTGACGACGATGCCTAATCCCAGGTGATGCTTGATGGCGTTGACCACCGCCTGGTGGCTGGAGACGGTAAAGATGATGTCGAGGGATGGGGGAAGCTTGCCGAAATGATGGAGAAACCAGTTGTTTAGGGCATGGGCGTCGCGTTGCTGCGAGATGAAGGGCTGCCTGGAGAGATCGGCAAAGGAGTTGTCGTCCATTCCCTGTCGTTCCCTGTACTGCCGGGAGCAGGCCAGCACCACCTCTTCTTCGAGGATCGGTCTGGCGCTGCAGGTGGTGAGGCTGGCGCGTTGCTCCTTGGTGGGGAAGGTATCGATAAAGGCAAAATCAAGCTCGCCCTTCTCGACCATGGCCAGGAGCACCAGGGGACGACCCAGCTCCAGATCGAAGGTGACCTTGTGGTGGCTGGCACGGAAGGTGGCGATGACATGGGGCAAATAGGTGGAGCCGAATTCCACCGGGGCCCCAAAGCGGATCAGCCCGGCCGGCTCGCTGCGCCCCTCCTCGAAGCGGTCGAGGCCCTGGTGCAGTTCGGTCAACAAGGGCTGGACCAGGGCGAAGAGTTGCTGCCCCTCGGGTGTTGGTGCCAGACGTTTATGGAGGCGCACGAAGAGCGGCGCCCCGATTTCCTGTTCCAGCCGTTTCACCTGCTGGCTGACGGCGGAGGGGGTGAGGCACAGGGCGTCGGCGGCGGCGGTGACGCTGAGACGCAGGAAGACATGATGGAATACCTGGAGGCGGTTGAGGTCGGGTAGCATTAGCGTAGCTTAACCTACAATGGAGATAATGTAAATTTACGAAAGGGAAGGAGGCGGATATATA
>CAYSON010000159.1:0-7611 GCA_964432635.1 uncultured Desulfopila sp. | reverse complement strand
CGGATTGCATCTGCTTGATGCTGAGCAGCTCGCCGAAGATATTCTTGCGGCCGCCAACGGCCCAGGAATCGGCTATCTCGCCCAGCGGGCTGGACGGGGTGATCGGGTAGATGGTCGCAACTTCACTCATGCCATAAGCAACATGGCAAGCAGCTGTGTTGCCGTCGATTGTCTGCATTTTTCCGCTCATCGATTTACCTCAACAGTTTGAATTTGGGTTTTGCCACATCTTCCCTTCCCCAGGGAACTGCGGACAACTGTGCCACCAGATACCGGCATACGGCAAGGCACCTCCCGCTCGGACCGCATTTCGCCAAAGGCGCCTGTGAGCCTGGCGGGGAATACCTCCACCACCAGGCGCGCATCGCCAGGCAGCAGTGAACAGTCAGGGCGCGATTGCCGGTCGCTGGACAGGCCAAGAGGCCCCCACAGTATTCAAAAAAGGTCAGTTTTGCAAGATGATAGCACAACCCCGTGTCGTTTAATTTTGATTGCAACCATCAGCAATGATGATTGCCGACGATGGCAAGGGGCAAGGCGCTACGCCGTTTCCCTGCGTTACCCTTTGCTTGCATGATAGTTGAGCATCTCCGAAATATGGAAGATTTTGGTTTTCAAACCATGGCGCTTGATACCGAAGGCCAGCTGAATCATACAACCCGGGCAGCTGGTGACGAGGATATCGGCGTTGGTCTTCGCCAGGTTGTTCATCTTGCGGTCGAGTACTTCCTGAGAGAGCTCATAATGGGTGAGGGCATAGGAGCCGGCACCGCCACAACACCAGTCGGCCTCGGCCATCTCTTTGAACTCCACCCCAGGGATTTTCTTGAGAACTTCCCTCGGTTCGTTCTTGATTTTCTGGCCACGGACGGCATGGCAGGGATCGTGATAGGTGACAATCACCTTGCCCATGGCCCCTCCCTTGGCTGAAGCGGCACCACCATGCGGATCATGGTAACTGCTCACTGGGGCCTGCTGCCCGGCGGCCGGTTGATCGGAATAGAGAAACTCGACCACGTCGCGAATCTTGGGCAGACATCGTTTTGCCCGCTCAGAGTAGGCATCGTCTTTAAGGACCTTCGGGTATTTTTTCAAAAACGAAGCACAGCTGGAGCAGTCGGTGACAATCACGTCAACGTCGAGCCCTTCGAAGGTCTCGACATTCTTCTTGGCCAGTTTTTTGGCGTTGTCGAGATCTCCATAGCTGTAGGGTGGCAAACCACAGCAGCAGTTGTTGATCACCGTCACCGATTTACCCCGTTCCTGCAGCGCCGCAAAGGTTGCCTTGCCGGCGTTTATCTGGATAACGTCGATGCCGCAGCCGACAAAATAGCCGATCTTCAGTTTGTCGCCCTTGCCGGGGTAGACGCCGGGCTTGAGCGTCCCTCGGAAGGAGCTGGTCGGCAGCTTGTCAACGATCCCCTCGGCCTTGGGCAGATCACGGCCGAAGATGCGCAGCAGGCCAAGGGCGTTGGCCAGCTTCGAGGCCCCCGAGTTCTTGCCGTAGGCGGCAGCCCGGGCGGCAAGATGGAGTCTTTTCGGATAGGGCAGGAGATGTTCGAAGAGCAGGCGGTGGGCGGGCTTCTTGCCTACCTTGTCGTAATATTCTCCCCGGGCGGCGAGCACCAGCTCGGCAGTCGGCACCGCCCCGAAGCAGTTGGTGGTGCAGGCCTCACACCCCAGACAGGTGAAGAGCGGGTCTTCGAGCTCGGCGTTCCATTCGATGCGGTTTTCGATTAACCCCCGCAGCATGGCCAGTCGGCCACGGGCCACCCCGTCCTCGTGACCAGTGGTCCGAAAGATCGGACAGGCCACGTGGCAGAATCCACATTTGTTGCATTTGGCAATGGCATCATAATTCGCTGTAACAGTCATATTCACGCACCTCGCAGTGTTGGTATCCCTTTATATAGGTTGTCTCTCAGAACGTTTTGGCCGTGGCCTATACCCTGCCCGGGAGGATGCCCGGGGCAAAAATCCGCTCAGGATCCAACGCCTGTTTGATTTGGTGGCTGAGTTTCCACTCCTTCCTCGGCGAGCCAAAGAGGTCGACTTCCCCCCTAAAGACATCCGTAGCCTTGACCAGGAAGGCGTGCCCCAGGCAACGGCTGGCCAGAGCGCCGATTTCCTTCCACTGAGCCGCCGAAAGAGCGGTGAAGCCGGCGTGCACCCTGCCACAGGCAACGTCGAGGAGGAGATTTGCCGGTTGGACGATTTTTGCCAGACCCTCACAAAACTCGGCCACCCGGGCAAGTACCACATCGGCCTGGAGAACCAGAGGATTTTGCCAGATGCCGGCAAAGAGCTCAGTATGACCACCGCTGAGCAGCGCATAGCTTGTCTCCGCAGCGGGCTTCAACCCGGCGAGCACCATGGTCGCAGCGCAGCGTTCGATCTGGCTGGGTACAACCATTTCCAATCCCTCGAAGCCAACCAGCAGTTTCCAGTCAGCCCCTTGCGGGATAATGGTCACTGACACCGGCAGGAGGTTGGAGCCGCAAATTTTCAAAGCGGCACCGTTACAATTGCTCAAGGAGCCGGTGGCGGAAACCATCCGGCAGGTCTCCGGCTTGGTGGAAACCTTCCAGGTGGCCTCGGTGATACAGCCAAGGGTGCCGAGAGAGCCGGTGAGCAACCTGGTCATATCGTAGCCGGCAACGTTTTTCATGACCTTGCCGCCGGTGCTGACCATGTTGCCGCTGCTGTCGATGTACTGCAGGCCAAGCAGCAAATCCCGAGGTGCGCCATAGGCCTGTCGCTCCGGCCCGACGGCGGCGAGGGCAACCATACTGCCGACGGTTGACTCGGCGTTGAAGTAGGGTGGTCGCACGGGCAGCCACTGGTTGTTGCTGGCCAGGTTCTCCTGCATGGCGGCATAGGTCATTCCTGCGCCAACGGTAATGAACTGGTTATCGCTGTCGTATTCGATGACCTCGGTCATCTTGCTGGTATCAAGAAGCTCAATCTTAGCGGTGAGACGATTGCCGACCCCGTTAAAGGTGCCGCCGCCAACCACCCGCAGGGGCTTCTTGGCCGATTTGGCCGCCTTGATTTTCTCCATAGCCTCGGCAACTCCGCTCGCTTTGGCTCCGCCGGCGCGCTTGAGGATTGTCGGCTCGGTGAGCGGCAGTTTGTCCTTACCGGGCGGAGGAAGGGGAATGATCTTGTTGGGGTTGAGCACATTGCTCGGGTCAAGGGCCAGTTTCACCGCCTGCTGGGTATTGAGATCGTTGCCGGAAAAGACAAAGTGCATCGCGTCCTGTTTTTCGTGGCCGACGCCATGTTCCCCGGAGATGGTCCCACCGAGTTCGGCGCAAAGCTCCATGATTTCAACGCCGGCCTTGTGTACCTGCTCGAGCTCCTTGGGGTTGCGGGAATCAAACATCAGCAGGGGGTGAAGGTTGCCGTCTCCGGCGTGAAAGACGTTGCCCACCGGGCAGCCGTACTTTTTCGAAATGGCCACCACCCGTTCCAGTGCTTCGGGAAGGCGGGAACGGAGAACACAGCCGTCATTGACCAGGTAGTTGGGAGAGAGGTTGCAGATCGCCCCGAAGGCTCCACGCCGCCCCTTCCACAGCAGGTCGCGCTCAGCCTGATTCTTGGCCACCCGCACTTCCCGACATTTCGTGGCCATGCAGATCTCCACTATCTTGTCAGCCTGTTCCTTGAGGCCGGTGACCATTCCTTCCACCTCGATGATCAAGACCGCCGCCGCATCTTGGGGGTAGCCGCAGGGGCCACCCTTCTCAACCGCCTTGATGATGGTGTTGTCCATCATCTCCAGGGTGAGAGGGAGAATGCCGGCGCGAACAATCGCCGATACCGAGTTCGCGGCATGGGGAACTTCGTCGTAGATGGCCAGCATGGTGATGACCGATTCGGTTTTGGGAGTGATCTTGACGGTGATCTCGGTGGCCATGCCGAGACAGCCCTCGCTGCCCACCACCAGACCACGCAGGTCATAACCGGGAGGATCAAAAGAGGGGCCGGCGATATCAACGATCTCCCCATCGGCCATCACCATCTTCATGCCGAGGATGTGGTTGGAGGTCACCCCGTACTTCAGGCAACGCGGTCCGCCGGAGTTCTCGCCGACGGTGCCGCCAATGGTGGCGACCTTCTGGCTGGCCGGATCGGGGGGGAAAAACATCCCCAGGGGGGCCACCGCATCCTGTACCTCAAGGTTGGTGACTCCGGTCTGCACCACGGCGTAGCGGCTCTCCTGGTTGATGGAGAGGATTTTGTTGAACCGGGAGAGGGACACCACCAGCCCGCCATCACGGGTTATGACACCGCCGGAGAGGTTGGTGGCAAAGCCACGGGCCACCGCGGGGACCTTCGCCGCATGGGCAGCCCGCATTACCTCCGCCACCTCTTCGGTGCTGGAGGGAAAGACGATCAGACCAGGCTTGCCGCTGACCAGGGACGCATCATAGGAGTACAACTCAATGTCCGCATGGGAATACCTGACGTACTTCTTGCCGACGATTTCTTCCATCCTGCGAATAAAACTCTCTCCAATCATCTCTGTTCCTCCGGCCTTATCGCCACTTAAAATTTATATATATTCACGCGACCGCTTTCCTACTGCCTGTGATCGCATGCCAGCTCCCATCGTCTGGTTTCTGCCAACTCATTGCCAGGAACGCCCCGGTGTCGCTGGCTGCCATCCGCCCCTGCCGTTCACGCTGCAGCGCCTCTTCCAAGGGATCTTCCTTGTCGAAATGGACCGCCGTCACCACTCGAGAGGGCGCCGGAACCAGCGCTGCCAGTTCCTGCGGCGAGCGAAAAAAAATTCGGGAAAAGAGCGTGTGGCCTTCCTCCCCCTTTTTTTGTCGTCTGCTTGCCCACGGGATGAGGCTATTCAGGGTGGTAAGGACAATTGTACCCCCGGGGCGGCAGACCCGTTGCAGTTCGTTGATGGCCGTTCGAGCATCGTTTACAAACTCAAGGGCGGTCATCGAAAAGACACGGCAAAAAGAGTTGTCGGCAAAAGGCAGGCGAAGCATGTCGCCGGCTACGGGGCAAAATTGATCTCCGTTGCTTTTAGCCACCCCTCGCGCCAACATGAGCAGGGAGAGATCCACCCCGACCACCGTACAGCGGGCAGCGGCGAAAACCTCCCTGGTAAAGACCCCGGTGCCGCAACCGACATCAAGGAGACGTTCACCCGGCTGTGGTGCGAGCATGTCAAGGAGCAGATCGCTCTCGACGATTTTGATCTGCCGCCCGATGGGCGTTGCGAACCAGGCGTCATAGCTCTCCGCCCAGGGGTCGAACAACTCACCATTTTTGCGGCTTTGCTCGCCACAGGTTACCACGTTCCCCTCACTCCCACCGTCAACTGGTTGCCGAAGCTATCTTGCTGGCCAGGGTCGCTTGCTTATCTCTACGGTCATCAACCTTCAACTCAATGATCACCCTTTTCGCCCCCTCGTCGAGCTGTGCCTGACGCATCCTGGTGACGAGGGCAAAAAGTTCTTCCAAACTGGGCACCTCAACGGCAGTGGACATGGCGCCGACCTGATGGGTGTACCCGGACTCCTTGATGGCTTTCACCCCCAGTTTGACAAAACGCCCCATACTGACCCCTTCGCCCACCGGGTAGACCGACAACTGCGCTAAAATCATCTTCGTTTCCTCTTTCCGGCAAAGAGGGAATCGGGGCTGTTGACCTTGCAGGCAACAGCCCCGATTCCTCGGTTACTTGCCGATCCGCTTATTTCTTGTTCTTGGCTTCGGCGGCCTCGATCTCGGCCATGGTCCTGAGGATCTGCATGGCATTTTCATAGACCGGGGTATCAACCATCTTGCCGAGGTAGGTCACCGCAGCCGATCCCTTGGCAATACCCTCTTCCTCAAACACCTTTTTCACCCCGGTGGCCCACTCGACAATGGTCGCCGAAGGAGTGTAGATGACGTGAGAGGCCTCGATCTGCGAGGGATGGATGAGCATACGGCCCTCATAACCCATCTGGTGTCCTTCCTCGGTGCTCTTCTTGAAGGCCTCTTCGTCCTTGAAGGCGACGAAGGGGCAGTCGATGGCGACACAACCGGCGGCGCGGGCGGCCACGGCGGTGTGATAGCGGGCATACAGCTGCTCGACGCCCTCGGATGTCAAGACAACACGCATGTCTTTGGTGTAGTCGACTGCCCCGAAGATCAGGGAGTTAACACGCTTGCTGGCGCTTGCCGAAGGATAGGCGTTCATCACACCCTTGGCGGTTTCGATCAACAGCTGGATGGCTACCGTGCCGACCTTCATACCGCGGCGCTGCTCGAGTTCCTCGAGTTTCCAGTCGAGCCGCTTGACGTTCTCCGGGCTGCCGCATTTAGCCAGACAGACGCCGTCAAGACCAGGATGGACGATGGCTTCGAGGTCATCGTTGGTCATCTCGGTTTCCCAGTTGTTGATGCGCACATAGAGGTACGGTGCGGCCTGGTTGGCCCGATCGGTCTGCAGGTATTTCTGGATCATTTCCCGGCCCTTGGCTTTTTCCGCCGGGGGTACGGAGTCTTCCAGGTCGAGGGTGACGACGTCGGCGGCGATGGTCGAGGCCTTGCTCATCATTTTCTCGTTGTTACTGGGCACGTAAAATACGGATCGCATGACTGCCATGGTGTGTTCTCCTTTTCTTTGAATTAAAGTCCGGTAAGTTCCTTGATTTTAGGGGCGATATCCTCGGGGCTATCAACCACATAGGCCCCTGCTTCGGTCAGAGCCTTCATCTTGCCCTTGGCGGTACCGCGTCCTTTTTCGACGATGCTGCTGGCGTGGGAGAAGCGCATTCCTTCCGGTGCCCATGCCCCGGCGATGAATACCACCAGCGGTTTGGTGAACTCCTTGTTGGCAACCGCTTCGGCGGCCTCCTCCTCCATGGTGCCACCGATCTCACCGAAGATGGCGACGGCCTTGGTCTGCTCGTCCTTCTCGAACATTTTCAGAACATCGGCCATGGTCAAGCCCAGCACCGGCTCGGTGCCAATATGCATGGCGGTGCTGATGCCGAGACCGGCCACCTTGAGGGCCCAGGGCACGGTTCCGGACTGGCCGCCACTGCGCGAGATCACCCCAATCGGACCGGGCTGGAACAGGGTTCCGGCCCAATCAACACTGCCGCCCAGCCAGCCGATAACCGCCTTGCCGGGGCTGATCAAACCGAGGCTGCCGGGCCCAAGAAGCATGACCCCGTTTTTCCGGGCATAGCTGACCATGTCGATGACATCGTGAATGGGAATCCTCTCCACCGGCGAGGAGACGAACTTGATGCCGGCGTCGATCGCCTCGTAGACTGCACCTTTCAGGGCAGGCCCGGGGATGAAGGTGCAGGCGGCGTCGATCGGTCCATGCTGGCGAATGGCCTCACGCACCGTGTCGTAGACGGGGATACCATGCACCTCCGTGCCACCTTTGCCTGGGGTGACACCGGCCACAACCTTGGTACCGTATTCCTTCATGTATTTGGTACGCAACGATCCCTCGCGGCCGGTGATGCCTTGAATCACAACTGTGGTATTTTCATCCATTATAATTGACATAGTATCCTCCGCTCAGGCCGTGCCGTGCTTTGCTTGGTATTCAGCAAGTCCCACAATGGGCACTTCGATGGT
>CAYSON010000158.1:0-7710 GCA_964432635.1 uncultured Desulfopila sp. | reverse complement strand
CTAGAATCGGTGCGCATGCTGACCCAGATCGCCATAGCCACTGAACCCCACCGCACCCGCCAGACCTACCGCAAGACGCCTGAGCAACCGATCTTTACCGAGATCCGCGAGGTTGACTACATCGCCTCCAGCGTCAACAGTATCTTGAGTCAGACCGACACCGTGGCCGCCATCCTTGCCCCCAGCGACAGCGGCCTCACCGCCAGGCGGTTGTCGCGCTACCACTTGCCCTCCTGGATCCTGGCGGTCTCCTCCAACAAACAGACCTGCCGAGAATTGCTCCTTTCCTATGGCGTCCTGCCGATCTACGAACTTAACCACCCAGTGGACTGGACCGACTATGCCCGCGACTATGCCATCAAGTACCGGCTCGCAGGCAGTTGCATCATCCAGACCGAAGGCCCCTCCCCAGAAAGCCCACACCGCAACCACAAGATGGAGATTATCGACCTGCGCGAAATTCTCTAGCGAAACCAAGGCAGATGAGTCTTTGTATCCATGTGCCGTTGATTTTGAGAAGAATCAACGGCACATGGAAAGCGTTTGAAATGTTGTCACTCCGCTCACATTTGTAACATCCCACCACCCTTGAGGGCGACGTTCTCTACGTTGCCAGCGGCGCGCTCTTCGGCGTTTGCCACGGTAGGGGCGTCGGTTTCCCTACGTCGCCAACCGTTGATGCGTATCACCGCCTCTCTCTTCCGAAAAAATGCTTGTCCGGCAACGACGGGCAATGACCGGAAAAAGGGTCTATTCTCCCCACAGGTTTGCTCCATCAACTACTTGTCGCGGTAATAGGAAAGATGGTATGCTGTGCACCATTTCCACTTTGCTCCTCTTGATCGAAATCCAGCGCAAGAGACCGATTGTTTGCGAAAACATGATGCCGAAAACCATCATCTGTCAGACGAACTATTGACAATCTTATTTAATGTATATACAATAAATCCGTGAAAATCGAATTCGACCCTGCCAAGTCAGAGAATTGCAAGGAGCGAGATCTGCCGTTCGATCGCGCCTCCGACTTCGACTGGGCGGGCGCACAATATGCTGAGGATGTCCGTAACACATATCCTGAACCTCGGTTTGTGGCGGTCAGCTATCTGGACAAAAGGTTGCATGTTCTCTGTTTTACTCCTGTGCCGGGTGGGGTTCGTATCATCAGTTTTCGTAAAGCAAACGACAGGGAGGCAAAAAGATATGGCAAAACGATTACCATTAACTGACGAGGACGGAGAGGTCAGGGAACTGACCAAAGACGACTTCAAACTTTTTAAAACAGCCGCCGAGGTCCTACCGAAAGAACTGGTTAAGGTCCTCCCCAGACGGGGCAGGCCTGTCTCCGACTCGCCGAAAAAGCCGGTGCAGATCCGCCTCTCACCCGAGATCGTCTCGGCATTTAAGGCCACCGGCCGCGGCTGGCAGACTCGCATCAACGACGCCCTCCGCGACTGGCGGAAGGAGCACCGACAAGGATGACGGGGTCAAATCTTTATCCGTGACATGAAATTGTCGCAGTAAATGTGGTCAGAGAGACTTTGTCTGGCAAAACACACCTGGGGCTAAATGGGGTCGTGAATAGGGTCGGAGACATTTTGGGGTGGTGTTAATAAATACGTTAATCGCCGAACATTTAATTCATCTCCCCAGGCTGAGCGGTGAACTTTGTGCGGAGGGATACTGGTGGGCGAAATCTCGCCATAAAGAAAGCGTGACATTCATCAAGAAGGGTTGGCCATGCGTTTAATTCAAGCTCGCTGAAATCTCAAGGAGGGCACGATGTTGACCATTTCCGATCAGGGCCTGCTGCGCCACCAGGCGTTTATCGCCGGCCAGTGGGTGGACAGTGACAGTGGGCGGACCTTTGCGGTTCGCAATCCCGCCAGCGGACAACTGTTGACCGAGGTCGCCTGGTGTGATGGAACGGAGACCCGGCGGGCGATCGAGGCGGCGCAAGACGCCTTTGCGAGTTGGCGCCTCCGTCCGGCCAAGGAGAGGGCCAATCTGCTGCGCCGTTGGTTTGAGCAGATCATGGCTGCAAAGGACGATCTGGCCTGCATCCTCACCGCCGAGATGGGCAAGCCGCTCGCCGAGGCCCTGGGCGAGGTGGCCTATGGTGCCAGCTATATTGAATGGTTTGCCGAGGAGGCCAAGCGGGTGTACGGCGATACCATTGCCGCCCCGGATGATTCGAAACGCATCGTCTGCATCAAGCAACCGATCGGGGTGGTGGCCTGCATCACGCCCTGGAATTTTCCCAACGCCATGCTCTCCAGGAAGATGGCGCCGGCCCTGGCTGCCGGGTGTACGGTGGTCTGCAAACCGGCCGGGGCAACGCCGCTTTCGGCCCTGGCCCTGGCCGAGTTGGCCTCTCGCGCCGGCATTCCCGCCGGAGTGATCAATATCGTCACCGGCGATACCGCTGGTATCGGCGCGGAGTTGACCGGCAACCCCCTGGTCAGGAAACTGACCTTCACCGGGTCGACCGAGGTCGGCAAGCAGCTCCTGGCACAATGCGCCGCAACCGTCAAGAGAACCTCTATGGAACTGGGCGGCAATGCCCCGTTCATTGTCTTCGACGACGCCGATATCGATAGTGCGGTCGAGGGGGCGATTGTCTCCAAGTACCGCAATGCCGGCCAGACCTGTGTCTGCACCAACCGCTTTCTCATCCAGGATAGTGTGTACGACAGCTTTGCCGAAAAGCTGACCGCCGCGGTAAAGGCCCGGCTGCGTTTGGGCGACGGCATGGAAAGCGGGGTGACCACTGGGCCGCTGATTGATGGCAAGGCCGCCGACGGGGTGATCGCCCTGATCGACGACGCTGTCCGTAAAGGGGCCAGGGTTCTCCTCGGCGGCGGCCGCTCACAGCTCGGCGGCAGCTTTGTCGAGCCGACCGTTCTTGCCGATGTCAGCCGGGACATGCTGCTCTTTCACCAAGAGATTTTCGGGCCGGTAGCGCCACTCTTTCGTTTCCACGATGAGCGCGAAGCCATCGCCATCGCCAACGATACTCCCTATGGCCTTGCCTCTTATTTCTATTCCCGTGATATCGGCAGGATCTGGCGGGTGGCGGAAGGCTTGGAGTACGGCATGGTGGGGATAAATGAAGGGCTGATTTCCAATGAAATGGCGCCGTTCGGTGGGGTCAAGGAGTCGGGTGTCGGTCGCGAAGGTTCGAAGTACGGCATCGATGACTACCTGGAAATCAAATATCTCTGTCTGGGGGGGATCAACCGCTAAAGCCTGATGCTTTATGAGCAACGACGACAATAGGCAGCGGGTTGTGGCTTTTTATGGCAAAGTGAAGAATCTGCTCTACAGTTAGTGGAGAAACAGCGGGTGGCGGTCGGCCTCTCGCACTGTTTATTGCATATTCCCCGATCCCCGGAAGTGAGGCTGTTTATGAAATACCTGATCCCTGTTCTTTGTTTATTGTCGGCTACCATTACCCAGGCCGGCAATATGCCCACGTCACTGGCTGGGATCGAACTCGGCGCGGATGTTTCCACGGTTGATCACTGTTACGTGCCGAGCACCGACATCCCTCTGGCTGATGAGCGTCACCTCAACGAGATTGATCTCGAAGCGCAGTTCGTGCCGGGTATCAAAGGTGGCTCGGTGGCCTATGCCACCTGTTCGCAAAAGGGGCGCATCGTTCGCATCAAGCTCAAGTTCGACGATCCTTCCCGAGACTTCTACGACGACCTGCTCAAACGCTACGAAAAAACTTTCGGCAAGGCCCATGAATGGCGGGGAGATCCGATGCAGACCGTCCTCTCCTGGAAGTGGAACTTCAAGGACGCAAGCGGCAAGAAGGTCAATGTGGAGTTGACCCACAGCGATGACACGGACTATAAAACCGGGAATTTCGTCAAGATGAGTTATCGCTCGCTGTGGGAGGAGGAGTCAGCCTGCCTCAAGGGCAGCGGCGCCTCCGGATCAGCGGGGCCTACCAAGCCCACACCCAAGGACAAACTCGACTACTCGCAGCTGATCCCCCGTTAGAGGCATGGTCGCCTGGGACGGCTTGCAATTTCCGCTTCCGAAAGCGATGGAAGTGGTTGAGCTCCATCGTGGCTATGTTCGCCTGGCGGGCGAGGGGCTATCTCTTGAGCTGCGTTTTGGCCCGGAGAAGCGGCCCTTTGATCCGCATCGGGACGGGCGTCGCCTGCAGCGAGGCGCCGGCTTGGCGGCCTCCGTCCTTGACCTCTGTCATCTTCCCACAGCAGCATCCCTGCCGGGAACCCTTTATGGTGGCGGCAGACTCTATGTCTATCGCCTGGTCGACAGGGGGGTAGCGGCCTTGCTCTATTCGCAGGTACCAGCGGTGGAGGAGGTCGTCGAACAAGTCGCTGCCATGCAATGGACCCCGGAGGATCGCTGGCGGCAGTGGCGCTGCCTTGATCTTGCCTTTGTTTCGCCGCCGCTGATGACGCTGCAAAGGGCGCGCGTTGCCCCTGGAACCTTCACCGTCGTTTTGAAGAAGGGCGGGTCAGTGGTGACCTTGGTCCGTCTCGTCCCGGCCGATGTCGTTCTTGGCGGGCAAGGGTTGGCAGGGGTCGTGCCAAAGCTGGTGACTTCCATCGCTACCGGAGGAGTGGAGGTGACCAGCGGCGATGGCGATGCCCTCGACTTTGTTCGTCGTGGGTCGGCTCTCGGGTTCTTTCTCTCCTGTTTCGGTAAGCGCTTTCGCGGTCGCATTCGCCATGATCGCGACACCAACCGCATTCTCCTGGTGGTTGAAAGGGGCAGGCCGCTGGCGCAAGACGACTATCAAAGAATTCTGCAAAGCTATGTCGCCATATAGCAAGGATGAAGCGCTTGCCGCACGACCGGTGGTAAACGGGGTGGTAGGGGCCGTCGCCGGAGATTCCGGTCTGATACGCCTCTCTTACCCACCACCACTGCCAGGATGGTTCTTTCGGCTGTTGCCGCTGACCAGGGTCAAGGCGTTGCGCCGCACGCTTGAACTGGACGCCATGGGGACCTTTGTCTGGGAACATATCGACGGGCAACGCTCGGTGCGCCAGCTCGCCGAGCTGGTAATCGAGCGCTATAGCTGCCTGCCGCGCGAGGCGGAAGATGGGGTGGCCGCCTTTGTCCGTGAGCTTGGCCGGCGCGGCATTATCGGACTGCGCTGATGCTCTGGGAGGGCCTCAGAGCATGCCGAGTCCATGCAGACCGCTGTCGCCGCTTTTCGCCAACCGCTGCTGTTCCAAGGCCACCGCCGTTTCGATGAGTTTTTCCGCTAGTGTTGCCAAGGCTTCAGGGTGGGCGAGGAGTTGCGGCAGGATCTTGCGCCGCGGCAGCAACAGGCATTCGCTGGCGGCGGCGGCATGAAGGGTATAGGTCCAGGTGTAGCGGCCGAGCAGGGCCATGGCCCCGACCATGGCGCCCGGCATGAGGGCGGCCATTTCCAGATTGCCGTGGCGAAAGGTCAGGCCGCCGCGCACCAGGATGACGGCAGTGTCGGCCGGTTCGCCCTCGCCAAGCACGTCCTCGCCCGCCGCGTAGTGGCGTCGCTGTCCAAGATAGGCGACGACGCGGAGGAAATCTCTGGAGAGCTCACCAAAGAGGGGCTGCACGCGCAGCAGCTTCTCGCTACTTGCCAGTTCACAGCGTTGCTCAGTTTCTTCCGACAAGTTCATACAAGGCTCCTTGGGCGGCCATGAGGTGGGTATAGGTGCCAAGTTCGATGATTTTCCCGCTCTTCATCACGGCGATGCGATCGTAGGCGGCCAAGGTGTCGAGGCGATGGACTACAGCCAGCACCGTATGTTTGCCGCGCAGGCTCTGCAGATGCTTCTGCACCCTGGACTGGGAGGCGTTGTCGAGGGCGGAGGTGGCCTCGTCGAGCAGGTAGATTGCCGGCTTTCTCAACAGGACCCGGGCTAACGCGATCTTCTGCCGCTGGCCGCCGGAGAGATTTTCCCCCATACTGCCCACCTGGAAATTGAGGCCTCGATCGAGGATCGGTTCGAGGATCTGTTCCTCGATGAGGAGCTGCACCAGATGTTGATCGATCTCCTCCACCGCGCCACTGCGTTGCCCTTTGGCCTGACCAAAGAGGATGTTTTCGCGTACCGAGCGGGAGAGGATGTAGTGCTCCTGGTCGTAGAAGTTGAGAGGCGCTTTGCCGAGGCGTGCGGAAAAGTCGCGAAATTGGTGGCGGGAGGCAAGAATCCGCTGGCGCAGTGGTTCGGGGAAGGCAACCCCCTTGTGACGTCCCGGGATAAAGGCGAGGGCGGCCTTGAGCAAAAGCTCCTTTTCCCCACCCTTCAGCTCGGCCGTGTCTTTAGCGATGAGGGCGGCCGCCAAGGCCACGAAGGCGTCCACCTCCTCGAGGGCGATGGGGCTCTCCTCGAAGAGATCTTTGGTATGGGCGGCGTAGCGGAGGATCGGCACCATGGTCAGGGTGACGGAGCGGCCGAACTCGAGCAGCGGGGCCATGAGGTCGTTTTGTCCGAGAAAGGTAAGAAAACCCTTGTGCTCGAAGGCCTTGTGGAAGCGCGCCCGACGGTCGGGGAAATCACCAAAAACGATGTTCTGGGCAATCGAGCCGAATTCGAGGTAGCGTTCCTGGTCAAAGAATTCGATATCGGCCCCGTGCTCGGCACCAAAACGGGAGCGAAAGAGCGGCCGTACCGCAAGAATCCGGGCGATTAACTCGTGGTGCTGTTCGCCGTCGAGGATCGACTGTATCCCGAACTTGAGGATGTCGGGGAAAAATCCAATCTGCTGCGCCGTTTCGATGATGCGATCGAGGTCGGGAAGCTCGGCGTGACCGCGATTGCGGGCGGCGGCGAGGCAGGAGTAGAGCAGGTTGTCGCGCAACGAGCCACTGAAGATAAAGGGGTGCTGCGGCACCATGCCGAGGTTTTCGGCCACATCAACCTTGCTCAGTTCCCGCACTTCACGGTCGCCGAGGCGAACTGAGCCGGTGGAGGCGGAGAGGAGTTTGGCGGCAACCTGAAGCAGGGTCGATTTGCCGCTGCCGGAGAAACCCACCAGGGCCATGGCCTCACCGGGGGTCACCTGCAGTTCGACATTGTCGAGGAGTTTGGCGCCGTCCGGGGCGTAACAAACGACGCCCTGCAGGTGGATGGAACCGGTTAGGCGATAGACGTCGCGATCCACCGGGGTGAGGAGATCTTCCGGCTTTCTGTTAAAGGTCGCCATGACCGCCTTGTAGCGCACCCGGCTGTCCTCGAGCAGCTGGTAGAAATCCATGAGCTCTCGCCACGGTTCGTTGAGGCTGGTGTAGGCGGAGAGAAAGGCGACCAGGGCGCCAAGATCGAAACGGCCGCGGATGGTGAGCAGGCCGCCGATGAGAAAGAGGATAAAGGGGCCGAAGTTCTCAAAGAGATTGTTGGCGAACTTGATGCCGTAGCGGTAGGCGTTCATGCGCACGTTGGCACTGAGCAGGGAGCGCGCCTGGCCGGAAAAGCGCTCCGTTTCAAGACCATGGCCGGCGTGCCCGTGCACTTCATGAACGCCGGCCATAACCTCACCGATGTTGCCGGAGAGGTCACTGGTGACCTTGACCCGAAGGCGGTTGGCCTCGTTCATGCGCTTTTGCAGCTTGGGCACAACGACAATCTGCAAGGGATAAAGAACAAAGCAGAGACCGGCGAGCAGGGGATTGAGATAGAAGAGATAGCCGCCCATGGCCAGAAGGGTGGCGACATTGATCAGCGGCACAGAGAC
>CAYSON010000157.1:0-7714 GCA_964432635.1 uncultured Desulfopila sp. | reverse complement strand
GTGAAGATCTTCTCCACTTGCGGCCAGGCACAGGGCGAGCCGCCGGGCATGATCGATGGTCCCTTGAGGGCACCCTCTTCGCCGCCGGAGAAGCCGGTGCCGATAAAAAGCAGTCCCAAGGCTTCGAGCTTCCGGCTGCGGCGGATGGTGTCGCTATAGAGGGAGTTGCCGCCGTCGATGACGATATCGCCCTTTTCAAGATAGGGCAGTATCTGGTCGATAAACTCGTCCACCGGGGCTCCCGCCTTGAGCATCATCATCACCTTGCGGGGCCGCTCAACACCGGTGACAAAGGCTTCTACGTCATGGTAGCCAAAAATGGCCTTCCCGGCGGCCCGACCGGCAAGAAAATTGTCAACCTTGGCGCCGGTGCGATTGTAAACCGCCACCGTAAAGCCCTTTTCGGCGATGTTGAGAACGAGGTTTTCCCCCATAACCGCCAGGCCGGCGATGCCGACGCTGGCAAGAGGGCGCGCTTCTTGGTTAACTGTGGTCATGATCTGTCTCGTTGATGTTGCCATAACGGTCTCTGTGTTGAGCCAAGCGATGATCGCCGCCACCAGGTTCTCCGGGGACTGGGCGATGTCAAGATGTAGTCCCGCGTGCGGCTCCTCCATGGTGGCCAGCTGGCTGGCCAGCAGGCTGGCGTTCATGAACGGGTGGTTTCTAGCGGTGATCCTCGTCGTCAGTAAGGCTTTTTCCCCCTTGAGATAGACGGTGACCACCCGGCGTTGGTCGACACCAAGAAGTTCCCGGTAGCTGTTCTTGAGGGCGGAGCAGGCCAGCACGAGGTTTTCTCCGCTTGCCAGCCGCTGCGCAATGCGTCCGGCCAAAATCTGCAGCCACCCGTGGCGATCTTCGTCGGTGAGGGGGATGCCGCCGCGCATCTTGGCGACGTTGGTGGATAGGTGAAAATCGTCGGCGTCGTCAAAGGGCCAGGCGAGCTGTTGGGCGAGCAGGCGGCCGACGGTGGTCTTGCCGCAACCCATGGGGCCGATGAGGACGATGATCATCGACTTATTCTCCTTGATGCGGCTCGATGCCGAAATAGTTGCGAGCATTGCCATAGCTGATATCGCTGATGGTTTCTCCGATCAGCTCCATGTCGTAGGGCAATTCGCCATTTTCCATGTCAGTGGCGAAGAGGTTGCACAGTACCCGGCGGAAATATTCATGGCGCGGATAGGAGAGGAAACTGCGCGAATCGGTGAGCATGCCGACAAAGCGCGACAACAGGCCCATGTTGGAGAGGGCGTTGAGTTGCCGCTCCATACCGTCCTTTTGGTCGTTGAACCACCAGCCGGAGCCGAACTGTATTTTGCCGGGGATGCGCCCATCCTGGAAATTGCCGATCATGGTGGCGATCATCTCGTTGTCGCGGGGGTTGAGCACATAAAGGATGGTCTTGGCCAGTTGGTCGCTGCTATCGAGCCGGTCGAGGAGCCGGCCGAGGCTGCGGGCCATGGTGAAATCGCCGATCGAGTCGTAGCCGGTATCAGCGCCGAGGGTGCGGAAGGCTCGGATGTTCTGGTTGCGCAGAGCACCCAGGTGAAATTGCTGGGTCCAGCCGCGATGGTGATCGAGCAGGGCAAATTCCACCAGCAGCGCCGACTTGAAGACACGGCTTTCCGTGGGACTGGGCAGGTTTCCACCGCGCACCTTGGCAAAGATTGCCGCCACCTCGCTTTCACGGTACTCCTCGGCATAAGGCTCCTCGAGACCGTGGTCGGAGAGGCGGCAGCCCAGCTGATGGAAAAAGTCGTGTCGGGCGACCAGGCATTCGAGAAAGTCGCCATAGCTGGCGATGTCCCGATTTGTCACTTCGGCGAGCCGGTCGACCCAGCGGTTAAAGGAGGAAGGGTCTTCCACGGCCATCGCCTTGTCGGGGCGGAAGGCAGGGAGAACCTTGACTGCAAAGCCCTTGTCGGCGGCCAATCGCTGGTGGTGTTCAAGGCTGTCGAGGGGGTCGTCGGTGGTGCAGACCACCTTGACCCGCATTTTCTGCAGGAGGCCGCGGGTGGAGAAGCCGTCCTCTTGGAGCATGGCGGTGCACTGGTCATAGATGGAATCGGCGGTGGCCGGGGAGAGCAGGGTGGAGGTAATGCCAAAGGGCTTTTTCAGTTCAAGGTGGGTCCAGTGATAGAGCGGGTTGCGCAGGGTCTTGGGCACGGTCCTGGCCCAGGCATGGAATTTGTCGCGATCGGAGGCGGAACCGGTGATCAGCTCCTCATCGATACCGTTGGCGCGCATCGCCCGCCATTTGTAATGGTCACCGGCCAACCAGATGGCGGTGAGGGTGGCGAATTTCTTGTTGTCGGCAATCTCCGCCACCGGCAGGTGGCAATGGTAATCGAAGATCGGCTGGTTGGCTGCGTAGTCGTGATAAAGCCGCTCTGCGGTGGTGCTGTAAAGAAGAAAGTTGTCGTCGAGAAATGGCTTCATATTTGACTCCCGGCAAGAGGGACATCCAAGCGATGGAGGATCTCGCCGGCCTTGTCGACAAAAAGGATGCCCTCGGCTTCGCGACCCCGGTAATCTTCGGGATTGATAAGGCGGGGATCAAGGTAGTGTAGGTTGAGACGGGTGCAGGTCTCGGCGGGGATGGCCGATGCCAACACCACCTCTATGCGCGGTTGTTCGACGCCGTTTACCATCCTCCCTAAACCGCGCACATGGGTGGAATGGGCCAGCACCCCGCGTGGGATGTTTTCGAAACGGGCGGGGTCGGCGAGGAAATAATCGCGCACGTGATAGCCGATGCGCTCCATATAGCTGCCCCAGGTGCGCGACACCTCGCTGATGTGCGGGGCGTAGATGATCAGCGTTCCACCGTCCGCCACCACCTGTTCCAGCTTGTACATAACCTTGCCGCCGGTCCAGATCTCGTCGTACATCGGCGGGCAGACTCCGAAGACGGTCTGGAAGGGGTGATCCTTGACCACCACATGGACCTTCTCGGAGAGATCGGCGGCCCGTTCCCATGCCTCTCGATGATTTCCATAGCTGCTGCCGTAGAGGCCGTAGAGGTGCTGCGCCGATTTGACCACCATGGCCAGGCAGTGTACCGGCACCTTGACAAAGCGCATGGCCCGATCGATCACCTCGCGCACCGGGGTGTTTTTGATGCCGATGGTACCGGGGCAGGTGACCACCGCCCCCAGCCAATGGAAGGCGTGGAGGAAGTCACCACCGGAAATCCCCGGAAAGAGATACTTGGCCCCGCCGGAGAAGCCCACCACTTCGTGGGGGAAAACCGGGCCGAGGACGAGGAGATGGTCGTAGTCGAAGATCGCACGGTTGATGTCCACCGGCACCCGTTCCCGCAGACGACCGCCGGAGAGATGGGCAATCTCCTCCTCTTCGACCCAGCCGATGCGGGTCAGGGTTTGAGGCAGGTCCCAGCGATGGTTGAAAAACGAGCTTTTCGTCCAGCGGTGCTGAAGATCTTGCGGAGATATACCGTAGAGGTCGAGGATGCGCTGGTCGCTGAGCGGGGTATGGGTGCCGAGGGCGACCATGCAGTCGAGGCGTGCGACATGGGGGGTGAGGTGGTCGGCCACCAGGCGCAGCAGTTGGGGCAGAGGGCAGGTGCGGGTGGTGTCAGGGGTGAGCACCAGGACCCTCTGGCCGGCGAAGGTGGCAATCGGCAGCGACTGTGCGACGATGGCTGCGATCTCTTGTTCGTTGAGAGGGTGTTCCGTGCCGCCGATACCTTCGCTCATGCTATCCCCCGCCTGAGGTTGTTGTTAAATGTTGCTGATCAGATAGCCGCCGTCCACCGGGATCGACACCCCGGTAACAAAGCCCGAGGCCTTGCGGCTGGCGAGAAAGACGGTAGCTCCGGCCAGTTCCAGTACCTCGCCGAAGCGCTTGAAGGGGGTGTGGGCGATGACTGCCTGGCCGCGCGGGGTGTATCCTCCGGTCGCCTCGTCGATGAGCAGATGTTTGTTTTGCTTGCCGAGGAAGAAGCCGGGGGCGATGGCGTTGACGCGAATGCCATGCGGGGCGAATTCGCCGGCAGTGGCCATGGTCAGGTTGAGGGTGGCGGCTTTGGCGGCATCGTAGGCCCAAACCCCGGACAGGGGGGTGTAGGAGGCCATGGAGGTGAGGTTGATGATCGAGCCATGAATGGTCTCGGCGATCCAGCGTCGGCAAAAGACTTTGGTGGGAATGACCAGGCCGGCCCCAAGGTTGAGGTCAAGGACCTCGCCAAAGGTGGCCATGTCAAGATCGACGAAGGGTGATTTGCCTTTATTGCCGCCAACCCCGTTGACGAGGATCTCGGGAGCGGAAAAGCGCGCCGAGGCCTGGTTGTAGGCCGCCTCGACGGCCTCTTCGCTACCGCAGTCGACGCACATGCCGGCGATTCTGGCTGCCAGTTCCGGCTGGTCCTGGTAGCGCGCCAACAGGGTGTCGAGGGATTGCTGGGTGCGGCTAAGGGCAAGGACATTGGCGCCGGCCCGCAGCAGGGCGTCGGACATCACCGTGCCGATGGCCCCGGCGCCGCCGGTGACCACCGCGGTGGTGCCGGCAAGGGAAAAGAGTTCACTCAGGTAGCTGGTCATGGCAACACCAAGGGACAAAGGGTTTGTCGAGCATGGCGGTGGGTCGATAAGGCCATACTTACCGGATTCCTCTTTCCTTGTCAACGGCTTTATTCGTTCATTAAATTAACATGTTGTAGATTTTCTCCACGATCTATCAATTTAATAATTGGTTCAAATTTCAGTGTATGAAGTGGTGCCTCGGTGAGTCTAGGCTGGTTTCGTATTGACATTTTTGGATAAATAGGAAATGCTGGTTTCGGCAGTGCACCTTCACTTCATTGGTGTTCGATTGGAGGTGGTTACCCTGGCGGGGGCATTCCTCGCCCGGCGGTTTGAGACCTTATTGGAGACGATCATGGCGGTAGCCAACCGCGACCTGATGCGGGCCATCAACCGTTTCACCATCCTCCACGCCATCCGCGACAGCGGTGTCATCTCCCGCGTCGATCTGGCGCGACGGACTGGCCTGAGTCAGGCCACCATCACCGGCATTACCGCCGACTTGTTGCTGGAGGGCATGCTGCTTGAGCAACCCGGAGGTCGTTCCGAGGGGGGGAGGCGTCCGGTACCGCTCACCCTCAACCCCGACGGAGCCTATACCGTCGGCGTTCATTTCTCGGTCGATCAGATTGCCGTGGTGCTCATTGATCTGCAGGCCGGCATCCGCGAGGTCTTCGTCAAGCGACTCGATCCCGCCGATTGCGGAGCGGAGCGGATCATCGAGCTGGCGGTCGAGGCGGTCCAGGCCTGTTTATGGCAGGCGGAATTCACCAAGGCACAGATCTCCGGGATCGGTGTGGCCATCCCCGGGCTCATCGACTCGCGCAGCGGCTTTGTCCACTATGTTCCCAATTATGGCTGGAGAGATATCCAGCTCGCACAGAGGCTGGAGGAACGGATGGGGGTGAGGGTGTATGTGGAGAACAGTGCCAACACCCTGGCCATCTACGAACAGTGGTTCGGATTTGGCCGGGGTGTCGACAACTTCCTCTTAATCACCACCGAGCATGGCATCGGCGCCGGGATTGTCGTCGATGGCAAACTCTACCGGGGCCATCGCGGCATGGCCGGGGAGTTCGGGCACACCGTGGTTGATCCGCAGGGGCCGAAGTGTCGCTGCGGTCAAAGCGGCTGCCTGGAGGCGATCTGCGGCAACAATGCCATTATCCGCGAGGCGCGGGAGTTGATCGGTCGCGGCGAGTGGCGGTTTGCAGGCGACAGTCCGACCATCGAGGAGATCCTCGCCGAGGCCAAGGGCGGGAATCAGAGCCTTCGCGCCATCTACGCCCAGGCGGGAAAAGCCCTGGGTTTGGCCATCGCGAATCTCTGCCAGCTCTTCGACCCCGAGAAGGTCATCTTCTCCGGCAAGGGGGTGCTGGCCGGGGAACTACTCTTCGGGCCGATGCGTGAGACGTTGCCGCCCGCTATCTCCTTTGCCCGCGGAGCGAGAACCCGACTCTGCGTCCAGGAGTGGCAGGCAACACTCTACGCCCGGGGGGCGGGGGCATTGGTGCTGCAGGAAGTTTATCAGAGTCCGGCTAACCGGGTAGTCCCGATCATCTAAAACAACACCTCAAAAAAGGAGCAGCGACATGGCTTTTCTCTCCGAGCAGCAACTCCCCAAAGAAGAAATCGCCAAGGGACGGAACCGCTATCTCGGCCATACCGACACCCTGATGATGGTGGTCATCGATTTTCACGACGGGCCGAGTGCTGCCCCCGATCCGCCCCATTCCCATCCCCATGAGCAGGTGTCCTACGTCGCTGCCGGGGAACTGGTGGTTTTCATTGGCGAGGAGAACCGTCGGCTCGGGCCCGGCGATATGTTCACCGTTCCCGGCGGCGTGCCGCATACGGTGCAGCTGCTCTCGCCCCACGTTCGCTTGGTTGATACCTTCACCCCTCTGCGCGAGGAATTCCTGGCATCTCAAAAGGTAGTCCAAAAACACCTGTGATGGCGCAATCGTCGCCATTCCCAAGGCCATAAGGAGGCTGATTATGGAAGTACGACATCCGGTGCACCCGGAACACATGATGATGTTCGATACCGAGGAGCTGCGGCACCATTTTCTCGTCGAGGGGTTGTTCGCACCTGGCGAGGCCAAGCTGGTTTACTGTTTTTATGATCGTCTCATCGTCGGCTCGGTTTGTCCGGTCGATCCATTGCGTCTTACGGTTGACCCGCAGGTGATCGGGGCCGAGTTCTTCCTTGAGCGACGGGAACTGGGCATCATCAACATCGGCGGACCGGGAAGGGTCGTAGCCGGCGACCAGGAGTTCATCCTGGGCAAAGGCGAGGGGCTTTATGTGGCGATGGGCACCCGTGATCTCGAGTTTGCCAGCAACAGCCCCGACCAGCCGGCTAAATTTTACCTGAACAGCGCTCCCGCCCACAGGGTGCTGCCCACCACCAAGATAGGCCTTGCCGATGCCGAACCGGTGGTCATGGGCGATGCCGCCACCAGCAACAAGCGCACCATCCGCAAGTACATCCACCCCGGCGGGGTGAAGAGCTGCCAATTGGTGATGGGCATGACCATGCTCGAGCCGGGTTCGGTTTGGAATACCATGCCGGTCCATACCCATCAGCGGCGCATGGAGGCCTATCTCTATTTCGACCTTGCCCCAGAGGCGGTGGTCTTCCACCTCATGGGCGAGCCGGAGGAGACCCGCCACCTAGTGGTGCGCGACGGTGAGGTGGTGTTGTCGCCCTCATGGTCGATCCATAGCGGCGCCGGTACCGCCAACTATACCTTTATCTGGGGCATGGCTGGTGAAAACCAAAATTTCGGCGATATGGACCATGTACCCATGGATTGGCTGCGTTAAAAGGATACCATCGCTTCGGCCGGGCCAAGGTCGATGAGGCGAAGAAGAAAGGAGCAACTATGATACTTGAGGCATTCGATCTGAAAGGCAAGGTGGCCATCGTCACCGGTTGCGGCACAGGGCTTGGTCGGGGCATGGCCCTGGGGCTGGCCGAGGCCGGAGCAGACATCGTCGGGGTGTATAACCGCACCGAGCCGGATTGCAAGAGGGCTATTGACGACATGGGCAGGAGGTTCCACGGCATTGGTGCTGATCTTGCCGATCTCGACACCCACCAAGGAATCGTCGCCGAGACCGTTGCCACCTTCGGCCGCGTCGACATCCTGGTAAACAATGCC
>CAYSON010000156.1:0-7738 GCA_964432635.1 uncultured Desulfopila sp. | reverse complement strand
TTAAACTTCTCCTGGTTGATGACGAAGATGTCTTTCGTGAAGCAACGGCGCGTCAACTGAGTGTTCGCGGGTTTACCGTCCTCACCGCCGATTGCGGGGAAACAGCGGTGAGCGTGACGCAAAACGAACAACCGGAAGTCGTCGTTCTCGATCAAGAGATGCCGGGAATGCGCGGCTCTGACACCTTTATTGCCATCAAGAAAATTGATCCGCTGATCGAGATAATTATGCTCACCGGCAATACCAGCGTTGACAATGCCATCGAGATGATGCGCCTGGGGACTTTTGACTACCTGATGAAACCGGTCAACATAAATGAATTGCTTTATAAAATAGAAGACGCCTATACCAGGAAAAAACTCAACGAAAAGGGTCGGGATGGTGGATGAAACCATGGCCCGTTTGGAGATTTCTCATATTGTCACAGCAAAATTAGGATCAAACCATGCTTAACTCTCTCATCGCGCTATCAAAAAAATTGTTTGGCAAAGGCCAGACCGGCGAAGAGCACCAATTGGCGGATGAGGAAATTGAGGCCCTGCGTTTAACCTTCAAATCGAGGTATCACAGCTTCAAGATCCTGCTAGGGGCAAACAACCGGGTTTTGGAAGCCATTGCCGACATCGAAAAGGCCCTGCAGGGCGTGGACCCCTTCAGCATGATGTTCGTGCATTCGAACACCACCAAGGTTTCGGTAAACGTGTTCAGGATGATCGGCGACATGGAAAATATCGCCCCAAAAAAATATTCGGCCCTGAAAGATTCCTTTATGGCCATTCAACAGCGCATCGATGGATTGCTCACCAAGAAGAAGGACCTCAGCGATACACGATTGGTCGTTCCCCTGGGCGCACTGAACAGCACCATGGTTGACGTCGCCGGAGGAAAAATGGCCAACTTGGGGGATATCAAGAACCGCCTGGAGATGAATGTCCCTGAAGGGTTTGTCATTACCGCCGTCGCCCACGACCTGTTCATGAACCATAGGGGCGTGCAAAAGGAAATCGACCGCTTGTTTCAAGTGGCAGGCGCCGACGATGAGCGCAATCTCGATCTGGTCAGTTCCCAGTGCCGTCAAGTCATCATGGCGGCGGAAATCCCTCCCCAGTTGATCGAGGCGGTGACCGAGGCCTACAACCTGATCAAGGCCCAAAATGGCGGCAACGACTTCCGCATGGCTGTGCGCAGCAGCGCCTACGGAGAGGATGCCGAAAACAGCTCCTTTGCCGGCCAGTACCGCAGCGAACTCAACGTCGTCTTTCCAAGATTCTTCCACTATTACAAACAAGTGGTGGCCAGCAAATACAGCGTCCAGGCAATTTCCTACAAGCTCAACCGCGGCTTCCGCGACGAAGATATCGCCATGTGCGTCGGTTGTCTCACCATGATCGAGGCCGTTGCCGGAGGCGTTATCTATACCGGCAACCCCCTCGACAACCGCGACCAATCGATTTTCATCAACTCTACCTGGGGGTTACCCAAGGCCGTCGTTGATGGCAATGATGCCTGCGACCTCTTTGTGGTCGGCAGGGACGATTCGCTGACCATTAAAAGCCGGGAGGTTAGAGAAAAACCCTTTCAAGTGCTCTGTTTTGAGGACGAAGGCTGCATACGAACCCAGACCGGGGAGGACAAGAGGGCACAACCATCGCTGACTGACGAGCAAATTCGCGATCTTGCCGACCATGCCGTACGCATCGAACAGTATTACGAATCGCCCCAGGATATCGAATGGGCCATCGATGCCTACGGCAAGATCTTTATTTTGCAGTCGCGCCCGTTGCAGCAATTGGCAACGGTCCTGCCGAGTAACGATCTCAATCTCGACCGATACACATCCTCTCTGATCATCCAGGCAGGTATCAACGCCAGTTCAGGCGTTGCCTGCGGCACTGTCCACAAGGTGCGGAAAAAGGTAGACATCCTGCAATTTCCGGACGGAGCCATCCTCGTCGTCGAACAGGCCCTTCCCACCTGGGCTTCGCTCATCTCCAGGGCCTCGGCGGTGGTTTCCGAACAAGGGAGTTTTGCCGGGCACCTGGCCAATGTCGCTCGGGAATTCGGCGTTCCCGCGCTCTTTGGTGCCAAGGGAGTGATGGACAAGGTCAAGGACGGCGATATGGTAACGGTTGCCGCAGATCTTGGTCAGATGTATTTCGGCTGCATCTCGGTCCTCCTTGAGTGGACCAGGCCAGAGGCAAAATTGATGCTCGGCAGCCCTATTTATCAAGTTTTGCAAGATGTCAGCAAAGAGATTATTCCTCTTTCCCTGCTCGATCCCGACTCTCGTGAGTTCACTCCAGAAAACTGTCGAACCTTCCATGACATAACCAGGTTTATCCACGAAAAGTCGGTCTTTGAGATGTTCAATTTCGGCAAGGATCACAGCTTCTCGGAACGATCCAGCAAACAGTTACACTACAAGGTTCCGATGAATTGGTGGATCCTCAATCTCGATGATGGCTTCCACCAGGAAATCGTTGGCAAGTTTGTCAAACTGGAAGAAATCACCTCTATCCCCATGCTTGCCTTCTGGGATGGCTTTGCCGCTATTCCCTGGGATGGCCCGCCGGCCTTAGATGGGGCGGGCATGACCTCAATCATGTTCCGTTCGACCATGAACCCGGCGTTAGTAACGGGAATGTCATCCAAATATGCCGATAAAAATTTCTTCATGGTTTCCAAGAACTACTGCACCTTGAGTACTCGGCTGGGCTATCATTTTTCCACCATGGAATCCATGATCAGCGAGCGCTCCTCGGAAAACTACCTCCGTTTCAAGTTCAAAGGGGGTGCCGCCGATTTCGAGAGATGCCAGGGGCGGGTCAATCTCATTCGCGCCACCCTCGAACAATATGGCTTCTATGCCGAGGTAAAGGCAGACACCCTTGATGCGCGTATGGAAGGCTTCGACATGGACCATATGATCCGTCACGTGAAAATTCTTGGGTACCTGACGCTGCACACCAGGCAATTGGACATGGTCATGCACAATCCGGCAATGGTTGCCTACTATTTGAACAAGTTCACCAAAGATATTGACGGATTGATAAATGAGACAAGAGATACCGGCGCTATAGCTTAAATGACTGTGAGTGCCCCATCATTTCTTGTTGTAAGCGGCGGTTACCGACGAGCGCGTGCAGCAAGTCGTGCAGATAGGCGCAAAGTCGATTCGGTGAAATGAAACGAGGCGCACCTCACAAAACGCAAGAATTCTCTCCGCCAAAAGGTTTTATATGTCAACAATCTTAGAAAACTTAAAATCCCTTTTAAATGAGATCAGGGGTAGGAAACAAGCGGTGCAGCCGAATCGTTCCGATAGCCTCAATGGTCTCTTCCGATTCAGGTATGCTCAGTTCAAAGAGTTGCTTGCCGCCAACTCCGAACTTCTCAACACCCTTGCGGAAATTGATGAGAAGCTGCAAGGAGAGAGCGTATTCGGCAAAACGTTTGTGCGAAACCAGGTGAACAAGGCTCTCAAGAGCGCCTTCCAAATGGCCAAGTGCCTGAGCGTGATGTCGGGAGGCAAGTACCGAGTGCTTTATGGAGTTCTCGAACGTGGGCAGTGGCAAATAGAAGAGATCCTCGCCGAGAATAAATCAGACAGGATCGTCCCCCCTGTGTTGCTCTACAAGGATATTACTGCCAACGACGCCGATTTAGTCGGCGGGAAGAACGCCAACCTTGGAGAGGTGTTCAATAACCTCAACATTCCCATTCCGCGGGGCTTTGCCATCACCACCAAAGCGTTCCATCTCTTGCTCGACCATAACGACATCAAGGAAGAAATCATCAAGCTGCGCAATCAGGTGTATACCGACAAGGTCGAGCAATTGAACGATATCAGTTCCCAAGTGCACGATCTCATCAAGGCGAGCGCCCTTCCCGCAGAGCTTCTTGAGAGTATTACCTCCTCATGCCATCAGGTCTGGGGCGACGACCCGGCCACGCTGCTCGCCTTAAGGAGCAGTGCTATCGGCGAGGATGGCGACATCTCCTTTGCCGGCCAGTACCTTACCCTTCTTGGGCTGACCAGGAGAGATCTGGGTGATGCCTACAAGGAGATCATCGCCAGCTTGTATTCAGCCAGATCCATCGCCTATCGCAACGCCAAGGGAATGCACGAAGAGGAACTCGCCATGGGCGTTGCCTGCCTTGAAATGGTCAACTCCCAAGCAAGCGGCGTCATGTACACCCGTCATCCTTACGATATTACTAACCAAAATCTGCTCATCAATGCGGTATGGGGGCTTGGCCCTTATGCCGTCGATGGCATCATCACCCCCGACGCGTATACGGTGGGAAAGGAAGCTCCCTTCCCGATCCTCAACAAAATCCTTGCCAACAAGCCGGTACAGCTTTCGCTGAAGACGGATGGCGGGGTCGAGGAGCGTCCTGTGCCCGCCGTCGATCAAGACACAGCGTGCCTTAGCGATGGGCAGATCACCGTGCTGGCCAGCTACGGTGCGATGCTGGAGAGTCACTACAAGTGTCCCCAGGACATCGAGTGGGCGCTGCGTCCCGACGGCACGATCGTTCTCCTGCAAACCCGCCCCCTCAAACTGCAAACCTCGCAAAACTATTGCTTGCTGCAGGTTCCTCCACTAGCAGGCCACACCCTGGTGGTAGAAAAATGCGAAATCGCCTCGCAAGGTGTTGGCTGCGGACCGGTGTATTTTGTTGAAAAATTCGAAGATCTCAATAACTTTCCCGCAAACGGCGTTCTCGTTGCGCGGCACTCTTCCCCGGAATACGTCGTTGTCATGAAACAATGCAGCGCCATTGTCGTCGAAGCCGGCAGCGTCAGCGGCCATATGGCGGCAGTGGCACGGGAGTTCAATGTTCCCACCCTGATTACCAATAGCAGCCTTGGCGGGGTGCTCAGCACCGGACAGCATATTACCGTCGACGCTCACTGTGGTCGGATTTACGATGGCACTGTCGACGAGTTGCTCAGTGCGGTAAAAAAAGATGAAGCCTATATGAAAGGCACACCCATTCATCAGCAATTGCAGCGAATCTCCAAACACATCAATCCGCTCAATCTCCTCAACCCAGCAGCGCCGGAGTTCTCACCCTCAGGATGCCAAACCCTTCATGACCTTGCCCGTTTTTGCCACGAGCTTTCCTATCAAGAAATGTTTCAAATCAGTGATCTCGCCTCCAAACACCACGGCTGGTCGCTGAAACTTGCGGTCTCCCTGCCGATAGACATTCACCTTATTGATCTCGGCAACGGCCTCAAGGAGGATTACAACATTAAGTGGAATTCCGTCACCACCGATCAACTGACCTCGGTGCCCTTCCAGGCTCTTGTTGCCGGCATGCTCAGCATCCATGACCGCGAACCTCGACCTGTCAATCTTTCAGGCTTCTTTTCGGTGATGAAAGAGCAGACTATGGCCTCAGGACGGCAAGGGGAGCGTTTTGGAGATCGCAGTTATGCCATTATTGCCGACAAATATCTCAATTTCAGCTCTCGCGTTGGCTACCACTATAGTGTAATTGACGCCTATTGCGGTGAAACCATAAACAAAAATTACATTACCTTTACCTTCAAGGGTGGCGCCGCTGACGAGGTGCGCCGCAACCGTAGGGTTCGTGCAATTGCACTGATCCTCGATCAGGAAGAATTAAAGGTCACCGTTCGCGGCGACAAGCTCGATGCGCAGTTGAAGAAATATCCACGACAATCCATCGAGGCGAAGTTGCAGATGCTCGGCCGGTTGTTGATTTTCACCCGCCAGCTCGATATGCTTATGACCAGCGACGAGAGCATCGAGTGGGTCGCCAACTGTTTCAAGGCCGGCAATTACAAGCTCAACAAGTAAAAGAGCAAGAATTCGGCGCAACTCCGTCGCCACACATTCTCAAAAACAAGGGCTTTCATCATGGAAAATATCACCATTATCCTCACCATTATCGGATCGATCATCATTGGCATTGCCATAGGGATCCGTTTACGAAACCGCAACCGAAAATAAGAGATACCCAATGCGTGGACAAGCAGCCCGCCTATTGGCAGGTCACCTTTTCCCGGGATGAGGAGAGATCATGCTGCATGTGGCGGTCTTTATCTGTGGTGCAGCCTTGATGGTCATCGAGTTGACCGGATCGCGCATTCTTGCACCAATCCTTGGCACGTCGATTATCGTCTGGACCAGTCTCATCGGCGTCGTTTTGGCGTCCTTGAGCCTAGGTGCGTGGATGGGAGGAAGAATCGCCGACAACCATCCGCACCCCCAGGTGCTCAGTAGAATTATTGTTCTTTCGGCATGGGCGACTGCGGGCATCGGGCTTTCGAAAACGTTGATTATTTCGCTGCTGCATGCGCTTGATACCATCCATGCCATGGCCATTGGCTCAACCATCGCCTTGTTTGCCCCGGTGTCCCTGCTTTTGGGGATGGTGGTACCCTTTTCGGTCCGGTTGACATTACAAGAACAGGCACTCTCCGGCACGACATCGGGTAACCTGTACGCGATCTCAACCGTTGGTTCGATCATCGGAATCTTCCTCACTGGATTCGTGCTCATCGCATGGCTGGGAAGCACCTCGATTCTTTTCGTCACCGCCGCCGCTCTGTCCATCGCCGCCCTGTGCGTGGAGCGTTCGCAGCTTGCCCTCAAGGTGTTCTCTTTTCTCGTTTTCCTTCTCTTGGCGGTTCTCAACAAACACCACGACGCCTCGTTATCCGCCCAAGGTTTCGTTGATGTCGACACTGCATACAATCGTGTCTTGGTGTACAACAGCAGCGAACGCGCCACCGGACGCCCCACCAGAGAAATGGTGACCGGCCCGCACGGCCGTCAATCGTCCACATATCTTGACGACCCGATCGAGCTGGCTTTGCCCTATACGCGCTTCTATCGCCTTGTGGAACACTACCACCCGCAGATGCGTTCCCTGCTCGTCTTGGGAGGGGGGGGATTTTCCTTTCCCAAATATGCTCTTGCCAAGTACCCGCAGACATCGATCGACGTCGTTGAGCTTGATGCGGGAATAACCAGCCTGGCCCGCTCGCATTTTTCGCTGCAAGACGATCCCCGCCTGACAATTATCGAGAAGGATGCCAGGGTTTTTCTGGGGACTGCGAGAAAAACCTACGATGTGATCTTATGCGACGTCTTCACTTCTCACTACTCCATCCCGTTCCATCTGGTCACCCAAGAGGCCTTGCAGCAAATGCGCGATCGTCTCAATCCCTCCGGCCTGCTGCTTATCAACATCCTCTCGTCACAGCGGGGACCAGAGAGTGATTTCTTCGCCGCTCTCAGCCAAACCTTGACATCAGTATTCCCGGTCACTCGATACTTCGCGGTGCATGACGCCAGCGATTTTCATGGATGGCAAAACTTCATGCTGGCGGCCTTCAAAGAACCCATAGGGTCTTTTCCTCCCTCAGGGGATTTGGCAATGCAAAAAATGCTTGCCCAGGAAATCCTTGCTCCTGCAAAGCACATCCCTCTCCTCACCGACGAATTCGCCCCTGTCGATCGCTACTCCGGCATTGCCCGTCTTTTTTAAAGCTGAGTTGAGCAGCTTGCCTGCTCATACGAAACTTATGCCCTTGCGGTATAAAGCTGAGTTGAGCAGCTCGCTGCTCGTACGAAACTTATACCCTTGTGGTATATAGCTGAGTTGAGCAGCTCGCTGCTCGTACGAAACTTATACCCTTGTGGTATAAAGCTGAGTTGAGCAGCTTGCCTGCTCATACGAAACTTATGCCCTTGCG
>CAYSON010000155.1:5167-7745 GCA_964432635.1 uncultured Desulfopila sp. | reverse complement strand
AACTGTCGATTACCTGCTGATCGTTCATGGCCGAGTGGATGGTGGTGGTGACCCCGCTTTCGATGCCAAAATTTCGCTCAAGCAGGTCGAGAACCGGAACGATGCAGTTGGTGGTGCAGGAGGCATTGGAGACCAGGCGGTGATCCTTGTCGAGCAGATGGTGGTTGAACCCGTAGACGATGGTGGCGTCTACTTCTGGCACCCCTGGGTGCGAGAGAAGGAGGCGATGCGCCCCAGAGTCGAGGTGACGTTCCGCCGGGGCGCGGCTTATAAAGGAACCGGAGCACTCAAAAACCAGATCAAGGTTGAAGTCGTTCCAGGGAACAAGGTGCGGATCGGCTTGATTGAGGATACGGATGCGGTCTTCTGCGATGAACAGTTCGTCGCCTCGAGCACTCAGCGGGATAGGAAAGCGGCCATGGGTTGTATCGTATCGGGTGAGGTAGGTGAGGGTCTCGATGTCCGCCAAATCATTGATTGCAACAATGGTAAAGTGTTGCCGATGTGGGCTACAGTAGATGGCCCGTAGCACGCTTTGCCCTATCCTGCCGTACCCGTTGATGGCGACCCGATAACCCATCTTTTGTTCCTGTTCTCTGCTGGTAAAAAATGTCACGAGCAACCTCGTGCCGTCTTCTTTGCGCACGTTGGGTTGTATCAATACCTTGCTTGCGTCTTGAGAACAACCCGATAATGTCGATAAGAGCTGTGAACCTCTGTAAAGTGCCACCCTATCGGAATTTTTGTTTTTCCGTTGAAGATTGTGTGGTATTGTCGATCCAGGAAACTTTCCGATGTAAGATCCAATGGTTGAGGCAAGGAGTAAGCATGGCGAGTAGTGGCAGAATTTTACTGGTAACCGGCAACGGCAAGGGAAAGACCACGGCGGCGCTGGGCACGGCCTTTCGCGCCCTTGGCCATGGCCAGAGGGTCTGCGTCATCCAGTTTCTCAAGGGCCAGGGCCAGTACGGCGAACGATTGATGGCGGAACGCCTGGACAACCTCGATTGGCATATCTGCGGCAAGGGCTTTGTCTTCACCAAGGAAAATATCGACGAGGATCGCGAGGTAGCGCGACAGGGGTTTTCCCTTGCCGAGGAGAAGATTGCCAGCGACCTTTATGATCTGATCATCCTCGACGAGCTCACCTATCTGCCACTCTACGATTTTTTGCCGGTAGAGCGGATCCTCGCCGCCTTGCGCGCCAAGCCACCGCGTCTGTCGATTATTATCACCGGCAGGGATGCCCATCAGCAGCTGATCAACATTGCTGACACCGTTTCGGTGATCGAGTCGAAAAAACACGCCTACCAGCAGGGTATCAAGGCGCAGAAGGGAATAGAATATTAACGACCAGACGGAAGTCTCTAAACACCATGGAGCAAAGGGTATGACCTCAAACGGTGCTCTGCAGGGCATACGAGTTCTTGATCTTTCCCGGATGCTGCCCGGTCCATATTGTTCGATGATCCTTGCCGACCATGGTGCCGAGGTTATCGCCATAGAGAGCCGAAGATTCCTCGCCGATGGTCTCTTTTTCGGCGATCTCAATCGCAACAAGCGCCATATGGCGCTCAACCTGAAGACCGCCGAAGGTTTGGAGATCTTTTTCAAACTTGTCGCCACCGCCGATGTTATCCTTGAGGGCTTTCGCCCCGGGGTGGTGCAGCGTCTTGGTATCGACTATCCGGCGGTGCGGGAGAGGAATCCCCGCGTCGTCTACTGTTCGATCAGCGGCTACGGGCAGACCGGGCCTTACGCCCAGCGTGCCGGCCACGATGTTAATTACCTCAGTGTCGCCGGCGTCCTCGGGTTGGTTGGTGAGAAAGGACGTCCACCTATCATTCCCGGGGTACAGATCGCCGATATCGCCGGCGGAGCCATGAACGCAGCCATCGGCATTCTCCTTGCCCTCTATGCCAGGGAGAAGACCGCTCGCGGTCAGTTTATCGATATTTCCATGACCGACGGCATGGTTGGTTTTCTTTCCCTGCCGAATTTCTTCGCGAGAAACGAGGGCCGACCTCCTGAAGCCAGCAATGAACGGTTGTCGCATCGTTTCGCCTGTTATAACACCTACCAGACCAGTGACGGTCGTCATCTTGCCCTCGGCGCGGTGGAAAATCGTTTCTGGCAAGGGCTGTGTGACCACCTTGGTCGTCCTCAGTTCGGTCCTTTACAGTATGATGAGATTCGACGCGAAGAGATTATTGATTTTCTGCGCCAAACCTTTGCCGCCAAGACCCTTGCCGAATGGGAGGAGGAGTTGGCGGACATGGATATCTGCACAAGCGGCGTGCGTACCATGGAGGAGGTGTTGGAACATCCCCTTTTCGTCTCTCGAGGGATGGTGCATCGCTACAGGGATGGCGAGGGCAGGGTCAGCCACGGCTTCGGCATTCCCGTCAAGCTGAGCGATACCCCAGGAAGTATCCGCACCCCTCCTCCCAGCTTTGGTGCCTCAAGCCGCCACATTCTCGGCGAAATTGGCTACGAAGAGAGTAAGATAAAGCGTTTTATCGCCGCCGGAGTGGTGTAGTTGGCTATGGTGAGCAATTTTCGTTTGCGGCCTCGTCGG
>CAYSON010000155.1:1635-5157 GCA_964432635.1 uncultured Desulfopila sp. | reverse complement strand
TCGGCGAAATCCCCACCTTGGCTGCGTCCAAAATGTTCGAAAAACTTCGGATAGGTAGCTGTATAGACGGAAAACATCAGGTCGAACGGAAGGTCGGCAAAACTGCCGCGCTCTTGCACATACTCCATGTGGCGGCGTCCCTCGCGGTCGTAGGGATGAAAAATCGAATCGCAGCTGCCATCGAACTCCAGGGGTAGCACCGAAAATTTTTCACAGAGGGAGAGATTGAAAGCGGGCGTGGCCTTGACCCAGCGCTGGTTGAGCCACAGCTCGACATAGCCGTGGAAGACGAAGAGATTGGTACCCATCATGTCGCGCAAACGTTTGGTCGACAAATGGTTGGTGACATCGGCGAAGCCGAGGCGGCAGGCAATACCTTGCCGGCGGGCCAAGGCGGCGAGCAGCACCGCCTTGGCGACACAATAGCCCGACCCCTTGGTGAGCACCGAAGAGGCGCGCATCGCCTGGCGGGAATGGCGTAGATCATAAGGGTCGTAGCGGATGTGGTCGCGCACGGCGTAATAGAGTGCCACCGCCTTGTCTACTGGGGTATGGGCCTGCGCAGCTGTGGCGTCGGCAAAGGCGGCCACCTGAGGATGGTCAAAATCAAGAAATTCAGTGGCCTGCAAATACTTGTGCAGCTCCTCGCCCATGTCAATTGCCGGTGAAGTGAGGTTTGCGCTTTTCAGAAAAGGCCTTGATCGCCTCGAACAAATCCTGGGAAGGGATAATGTTGGCGCTGATAGAGGCGACATAGTGCAGGCCATCATCGATTGACTTGCCGACGCAGAAGTTGAGGACCTCCTTGGTGGCTTGGACCGCAAGAGGCGAGTTGTCGGCGATCTCCCCGGCCAACTGCCGGGCAGAGGCGAGGAGCGAAGGGAGATCGGGGCAGATCTCGCTCACCAAAGCAATCTCCTTAGCGCGGGCAGCGTCGATGGTTCTGGCGGTGTAGGCAAGTTCGCGGGCATGGCCCTGGCCGATGATCAGCGGCAGTCGTTGCAGTACCCCGACATCGGCGACAAAGCCCACAGCCGCTTCCTTGACGGAAAAACGGGCATCAGCGGAGCAGATGCGAATGTCGCAGGCAGTGGCCATGTCCAGGCCCGCTCCCAGACAGTGGCCGTGGATGGCGGCGATCACTGGCTTGCGGCAGCGTTCGATGGCGCTGATCCCTTCCTGCAATTCCTTGATTTTCGGGAGCAGACGCCATTTGGTGGAACCGCTTTGATTGTTGTCGAGCAGTTCCGGGAGGTTGGGGATCATGCTCTGCAAGTCAATACCGGCGCAGAAGCAATCTCCCTTGCCAGCCAAAATGATGACACGAACCTGCGGATCGCGGTCAAGTTCGGCGAACAGGTCCAGAGGTTCCCTCCAAGCAGCGGGCCCCATGGCGTTCTTTTTTTTCGGTCGATTGAGAAAGACCAGGGCTAGGGGCCCCTCTTTTTCCAGAAGGTAAAAGGGCTGATCGCTGCTCATAAGATCTCCGGCGAAAGTGATGGGGATACGCATTACACCAAGAATAGCATGATTGTATTGAATGGTAAACCTTTCCGTAAACTGGCAAAGACAATGCGTGGGAGATGCACTCTTGCGTCACGTGTGATAACAGCTTTGTGAAGTAGATCGTGGTAACCATATCAAGCTACCATCTGAGAAAAACTGAGGAAGAGTGATGTCGAGTATCAAAATTGCTATCCTGGTCAGGGCTGAGACCACCGAGAAATGTATCGGCAAGGGTTGTTTACGCAGTTTCTTCGCCAAGAGCGAGAGTTTTGCCCGTTACCGGGATCATGAAGTAGAGCTCTGTGGTTTTGTGCACAACGGTGGCGATTTGGAGCACAAAATTAAGAAGATGAAGGCGGCCGGGGTTGAGGTGGTGCATCTCTCCACCTGTATGCGTGGCCGCGATCCGCGCTACACCGAAATCGCAGCTCGACTGGCCGGTGATTTCACCGTGATCGGCTATACCCACGGATCGGCGGCGGGTAAGATCACCGCGACCATCAATGTGGCAAAGGGCGAATCGGCGTGAGCCGGGTGGAAGTGATGTGTCACTCCGGGCCGAGCAACGTTGAGCGTTTTTCGACCCAGAGTAGCTATAGAAAAGCCTAATTACAACTACATGTTGCGTCGATATTTGCCGCCAACGGCGTAGAGAGCGCCGGTGATCTGGCCGAGGCTACACGATTTGACCGTTTCGAGTAATTCGGCAAAGACATTGCCGCCTGATAGGGCCACCTCCTGCAACCGTTTCAATGCCTCCGGGCTCTCCTCGTCGTGGCGGGCATGGAAATCGGCGAGTCGGCGGATCTGCTCGTTCTTCTCTTCATCGGTGGAACGGCGCAGCTCCAGGGTGGCGTTCAGGGCGTCGAAATCGGCGTTGGGATTGCGGAAGGTATTGACCCCGATGATGGGATGCTCGCCAGTATGTTTGCGGCGCTCATAGTACATCGACTCTTCCTGGATTTTGCTTCGCTGATAGCCGGTTTCCATGGCCCCCAATACGCCGCCGCGCTCGGTTAAGCGATCGAATTCGGAGAGTACCGCCTCTTCCACCAGGTCGGTCAACTCATCAACGATAAAACTGCCCTGCAGGGGATTCTCGTTTTTGGCCAGTCCCCACTCGCGGTTGATGATTAACTGAATGGCCAGGGCTCGTCGTACCGATTCCGAGGATGGGGTGGTGATGGCCTCGTCGAAGGCGTTGGTATGCAGGCTGTTACAGTTGTCGTAGATGGCGCACAAGGCCTGCAAGGTGGTGCGAATATCGTTGAATTGAATCTCTTGGCTGTGCAGGGAACGGCCGGAGGTCTGGATGTGGTACTTGAGGCGCTGCGAGGTCGTCGAGGCCCCATATTTCTCACGCATCGCCACCGCCCAGATACGCCGGGCTACTCGGCCAATCACCGTATACTCGGGATCCATGCCGTTGGAAAAGAAGAAGGACAAGTTCGGGGCGATCTCATCGATGCTCATGCCGCGGGCAAGATAATACTCGACGTAGGTAAAGCCGTTGGAAAGTGTCAGGGCCAACTGGGTCAGAGGATTGGCTCCAGCCTCGGCGATATGATAGCCTGAAACAGATACCGAGTAGAAGTTCTGCACCTTCTGAGCGATGAAGTACTCCTGGATGTCGCCCATCATCTTCAGGGCGAATTCGCTTGAGAAGATACAGGTGTTTTGCCCCTGATCCTCCTTGAGGATGTCCGCCTGCACCGTACCGCGCACGTTGGCCAGCACCGAGGCCTTGATCGTCTGATACTCACCTTCCTCTGGAGCGCGGTTGTTGTCAGCGACAAATCTCTCCACCTGCTGATCAATGGCGGTGTTCATGAACATCGCTAAAATGATCGGCGCCGGACCATTGATGGTCATGGAGACCGAGGTGGTGGGGGAGCAGAGGTCGAAGCCGCCGTAAAGCACCTTGAGGTCGTCGAGGGTGCAGATGCTCACTCCAGATGTCCCTATTTTTCCGTAAATGTCTGGTCTTGGGTAAGGGGCTGAAATTTAGGGAAAACT
>CAYSON010000155.1:0-1625 GCA_964432635.1 uncultured Desulfopila sp. | reverse complement strand
ATGGCTGAATCCCAACCATACAGGGTGACCGAATCGAAGGCGGTCGACAGTCTCTTGGCGGGATAGTTTTCAGAGAGCAGTTTGAAGCGGGCGTTGGTTTGGCCCGGGCCGCCCTCTCCGGCGAACATTCGGGTCGGGTCCTCGCCGGTGCGCTTCATCGGAAACACCCCGCCGGTGTAGGGGAAAAAACCGGGCAGGTTTTCCTTGCGCAGCCAGGTGAAGATGTCGGCAGGATCGGAAAACGTCGGCAGGGAGACCTTGCGAATCTTCGAGTGCGACAACGAGGTGGTGGTGAGCGGCACGCAGATCTCGCGGTCTCGCACCTTATAGACCAACTGGTCACCCGAATAATCGACTTTATTCTTGTCCCAAGAACGCAACAGCGCAGCGGTTTCTGAGGAGATCGCCTCGCTGAGCAGCGTCGCCTTGTTCTGCAATAGGTCTAGTGTTGCGGCAGGAGTCTCCTGCTCCTCGGCGAGCAGCTTGACGGTTTCTTGCACATAGAGGTGGTGGCGAACCGCCCTTGCCTGCTTTGTGGTTTCCTGGTGATAGTCACGGATGGTGGTGGCGATTTCCGAGAGGTAGCGTAAACGCTGCGAAGGGATGACAATGGTCTTTGAGGACGACATCTTTTCCGCTGGTTTAGGCAGATTAGGGTGCAAGCTGAGGTTTGACTTGTTGCGCAACTGTTCGATGATGCCGTGGTACAGGGCAGTCATGCCATCGTCGTTGAACTTTGAGGCAATGGTGCCATAGACCGGAAAGTCGCTGGGCGCGGTTTCCCATTGCTTGCGATTGCGTTGAACCTGCTTGCGGATGTCGCGCAAGGCGTCGTCACTGCCCTTTTTCTCAAATTTGTTGACGACGATGAGATCGGCGTAATCAAGCATGTCGATCTTTTCCAACTGTGACGGGGCCCCGAATTCACTGGTCATCACATAAAGCGAGATGTCGGCGATTTCGGTGATTTTCGAGTCACCCTGGCCGATGCCGGCAGTTTCGGCGATGATCAGATCAAAACCGGCGGCCTTGGCCACCATAATTGCTTCCGGCAAGGCCTCGGAGATTTCGCTGGCCGAATCGCGGGTGGCCAGGCTGCGCATATAGATGTTGTCAGACTGGCTGAGGCTATTCATACGAATGCGGTCGCCGAGCAGGGCACCGCCGGTCTTCTTGCGCGAGGGATCACAGCAGATGACGGCGATGCGGATATTCTCGATGTCATGAAGAAAGCGTACCAGGATCTCGTCGGTGAGCGAGGATTTACCGGCACCGCCAGTGCCGGTGATGCCGACCACCGGTGGGTTGTTGTGTGCCACCAGCGGGGCGAGCATGTTCTGCAGCTCAATCACCTTGCCGTTGCCGTCGGCCTTGGCCTTCTGCAAGGCGGTGATAAAACCGGCGATGGCCTTGGGGTTGTTCCAGCGCAGTTCCTCAGGGAGGAGGCGGTGGTGGGGCAGGGTAGGGAAATCGAGCAGCTGCACCATGTCGTTGATCATTCCCTGTAGGCCCATGGCGGCGCCATCTTCAGGGGAATAGATCTTGGCGACGCCGTAGCGTTCAAGCTCTTTAATCTCCTCAGCAACAATCACCCCGCCACCGCCACCGAAAACCTTGATATGTGC
>CAYSON010000154.1:5518-7755 GCA_964432635.1 uncultured Desulfopila sp. | reverse complement strand
TTGCGTCTTGCCTTGATCGGCACTGACTGCACCCTGCATATTCTCCATCCCGGCCGCCCCCTGCTCCTCACCGGTGCTGTCGGCGAGCGCGTGTCACTGCTCCCGGTGCACGGCAACGCCTGCGGCATCACCCTCGATGGTTTCGAATATCCTCTGCAGAACACCACCCTCAACGCCGGGTCAAGCCGCGGCATCAGCAATGTGGTGCTGGCGCCGGAAGCCACCATCTCGCTTACCCATGGCACTTTGCTTTGCGTTCACTTGCATGAGAAGTAAGGCCTTGAACTAATTGTTCTTGCCTTCGCAGATCCCTGGCCTTCAAGAGCTTTGTCCTCAAACCACACACCAGCAAAGACATCGCCGAACTCATCCGCCACGTACTCGACCAGAGCGAGCAGACGAGGCGGTCAGACACGGCCGCTCCCCTCTGGGTTGTCATTTGGCATCTTGATATTGCTGCCATCTGATAATCCTGCTGCAGGACTTCCTCAGCCCCCGGCCCCGTTGAGCCGCTCCAGCCTCTGTTGTGCCCATCCCTGATAGACCCTGTCCTCGGCAGTTGCCGGCGCCATTGCCAAGACCTTTTCAAACCACGGGCGGGCCTCCTCGGGTTGGCCAAGGCGCTGGTAAAAAATACCAAGATCATAAGGATACACAAGCGATTGCGGGCGCAACTCCATGGCCCGTCGCATCAAGGTCATGGCGGTATCGATGTCAAGATCCTCGGGCAAGCCGCCGAAGAGGACCTTGGCCACGAGCCTTTCCAGCGACGAGGTCTTGCCGACCTTAAAATGCAGCCAGGATTGAACATGCAGAAGATCGACATGGTTGGGTCCAAGAAGCGCCACCAAGGAGTCCACTTCCGCCCGCACCTCTCTGGCAATACGCACCTGTTCGCCCGAGGAGAGATAGCCGGCAATCTTGCCCTTGGTAACCACTGTTATGAGACGAATGGCGACATCGTCCGGGGCGAGTGTCAGGGCCTTCTGCGCCGCTTGGTCGGCCAGAAAGAAGCGCCGCCGCCGTTCTTCCTTCTCGCCATAGAGCCAGCCGAGACGAAAATGAAGATGGGCGGCATGGAGCAAAATTTTGGCATTCTTGGGCTCTTGTTCGAGCAGCTTTTCAATGAGACCCAAGGCCTCCGCATCGCGATGTTCTTCCTTGAGACGCAGTGCCTCAATGAACAAGGTGGAGGAAGATTCAGCGAATACTGATCCGGCCACACCAAGCACGGCAAGAGCCAACACTATCGGCACAATGGCGAGGATAATCATCTGGCGGCGCCGTCTCTGCGGGAAACGGCTGATAAGCGATGATTGCATCGCCATGCCACGGCTTCCCTTTATAGCTTGATCACCACATCGCATTTGGTTTTTTAATATTTTGCAAATTGTTAACGGCCGGTCGCCCGACCCTCGAAACGGTGCATCTGATTTCTCGGAATCAGAAGGAGTTTACCGACCAGGCGTAAGGCTTTGTCGTCCGTTTGCAGACATTTCCTGCGAACTTCATCAAGCATCCGCGCCGCACAGGTTTCCCTCCAGAACCAATCGGAAAGCACCCCGGGATGAGTCGCTTGGCCAGGTTGGGCACATGCCGCCTCAAGGTAGTAGCCAAGCAGGTCTTCACTTGCCCTGGTCAGGGTGGCGGCGAGAGACTGCCCTTCGACTGGCGACTCTGCCCTCCCGTTCCTTACGAAATCGACGAGCAAGGTGGCAATGCCCTCGGCATCCATCCCGCTTATGCCAGTGGTCGTTCGCCCGCTCTTTTCCTTGGCCAAGTCGTACCAGCTTATCATCGCCAGGATCTCGTCGCGGAACCGGCACAACAGGACGTCCATTTCTCCTTGCGGAGGCGGCGCGGTGGCAAAACTGATCGGGCAAGCGGCCGGCTCTTCGCCGCCGCCTTCATCGGCATCATACGGATAATCAACGAGTATCGGCCCCTCCTCCCGCTCCAGCAACCTTAAGGCGCAGAGCAGGACCTCCTTTTGAAACACCGCATCGTTGGCCTTCCCGAGAGGACGTCCGAGGGGAAAGGAAACCCACAAGGCCCGGGGCGGTCTGATTTTTTCGGTGTGTTCCCGGATCAGGCTGATCTGGGTGGTGGCGATTCCTTCCGACTCCATATAGTGAGAAAGCCCGCCGACGGCGCGCGTGCAATTGGGTCAGACGGGGACCAGCAACACCGCGGTGACCCGATCATTATGCAAAATTTTGCAGAGTTGGCGCGCCTCC
>CAYSON010000154.1:0-5508 GCA_964432635.1 uncultured Desulfopila sp. | reverse complement strand
TTGCCCCCATGAACGAATAGTGGTAGTGGGCGAGACTGCCGACCATCCCATCGGCCACCAGTTCATTGAGCCGGTCGAGGGGGAAGACCATGTTGAGGTCCTGCTGGAAGCCGGTGCGGTCGAAATTCTTCGAGACATGGCTCATCACCAGATCACTGGCCCGACAGTCCTTGGAAATGATGCGATAACCACTCTCCCCGACCGCAAACGGCCGATCACCGCGACGATGCAAGCCGGCTGTGGACACCAGCGCCACTCTCGCCTCGGACAACCGTATCCCGCCAATCGAAGGGGTTACCGGGTAGGTTGGGCAGGGCAGGTCAAGCAGATGGCGACGTTCACTCTCTTCGAATTGTGACAAACGAACCATAAATATCTCCTTGCTGACTTTCTGATATCGAAAGTGCTCTCTGCTGCGCTATTCATCGGTTATTGCCGAAGCCTTCTTGCAGTTGCCCGAGGTCAGGCACGATCAGGGTCGGTTGCAGTTCCCATGGGTCGAACACGGCCTTTTCCGATCGTTGCACCCAGGCGCCGCGCAGGCCCGCGGAAATCGCGCCGATGACATCGAAGGGATTCCCGGAAATGAGCCATGCCTGGTGAACCGAGGCGTTGGTCCGCCGCAGAAAGTGGGCGTAGACAGCAGGATTGGGCTTGAAGCTTTTGATTTCGTCGGTGCTCACCACATCAAGAAAGTATCCATCAATACCGGCGTGCTTCAATAGCCCGGCAACATCCTCGGCCCTGCCGTTGGAAAAGGCAAAGAGACGATACCCAGCCCGTTGCAGCTGATCAAGGGCCACTTGTGCGTCGTCATAGGCAGGCAACACCTTGTAATGCGCCATCAGCGTATCCTTGTCACTTGCGGTCATCTCTACCCCAAGCGCTTGACAGCAGTAGTCGAGGGCGTGTCTGGTGCAGGCGGCGAAATGGAGATAGTTCTGCATCAGACCACGCCGGAAGGAATACTCCAGCTGCTTGTCTCGCCACAGTGCGGTAAAAGCCTGCGTCTTCAGACCAGCCAAGGGTTCCAGGGCCATGGCTACGCCGCTGGTGTCAATCAGGGTGCCGTATACATCAAAACCGAGGGTGAGCGTCATATAGTTTCTCCTGTTGGCGTTGTCGGCTTGAACTCGTCTTAACTGGTGAACCCCTATTTGACATCGTTGAGACGCCAATCATAGTCGAGAAAGTCGATTTTCATGGCACCGGAGCGCAGCCCTTTGGCGGTTTTCGCATCCAGACCGAGGCTGTCGTCGTAGAGAACCAGGAACTGGCTTAAGGTCGAAGCCCCACGCCAGCCGCGTTCAAAATCCTCGCGATACCATTTGAAGATGCTGCTCACTTCAAGCGTCGCACCTTGCAGCCGATTGCGGCTACGGTCGGCGAGAAACAATCTGGTCGCCTCCTCCAACTGCCGGTCAAGGCTGTCCTCGACAAAGGCCCGGTTGGGCAGGGCCGGGCAGCCGATGCTGGCACAGTTGACCACAAAGTGGATGCGCGGCTCGTTATAGCGCCCCGAGCCACGGATCAGGCCATGTTCGATATCGTCGAGCGAGCGCTGCTCCCCGAGCAAGGGGATGAACACCTGTTTCCAGGGCGAACGGAACACCGAGCCGAGATCCTTGATCGATTTGAGATCGGGGTAGCGACCGAGGATCAGTTGCACCGTCCAGGCGTTATAGGCATTGATCAAAAAGGCCAGCTGGCGGTCTTTCGGCCACCTATCAAACTCCTCGCGGCTGATCTTTTCCAAGCTCTCCAGATAGCGGACCAGTTGCGGCCGCTCAGCCGCCATGCCCCGGTAATCGACCTGGGTTGCCCGACCACCGTCAAGCACCCGCACATGGCGTTGCAGGAGATCATCTAAAATCTGGTGCGACATCTCCGCCCGCACCGTTCCGGTAGTCGCAAACACCACCAAAACAGCGATGAGTATAAAGCGTAACATCGTCTACCTCCTCATCCAGGTATGAAATTTTTCAAGCATAGCAAGCAATTTCTGCGGGGCGTGGTCCTTTTTCCACTGTCCGGCCACATACTTGTTGGCCTCGGCCAGGGTAGGATAGGTATGGATGGTGCCGAGAATCTTGTTCAGCCCGAGGCCGTGCTTGATGGCCAGGACAAACTCGGCCAGTAGATCGCCGCCATGCTCGCCGACGATGGTCACCCCGAGGATGCGGTCCTTGCCAGGCACGGTGAGCACCTTGACGAAACCCTCGGTGGCGCTGTCGGCGATGGCCCGGTCAAGGTCGTCGATGGGAAAGCGGGTGACCTCGACGGCGAGGCCGCGTTCCCTGGCCTCCTGCTCGTTAAGACCGACCCGCGCCACTTCCGGGCTGATAAAGGTGGTCCAAGGGATGACCGAATAGTCGACCTTGAACTTCCACCATTGACCGAACAAGGCGTTGACCGCCGCATACCAGGCCTGATGGCCGGCGACATGGGTGAACTGATAGGGTCCGGCGACATCTCCGGCTGCAAAGATATTAGGATAGAGGGTTTCCAGGTACTCGTTGGTAACCACCGTCCGCTCGGTGGCGATACCCAGCTGTTCGATGCCATAGCCGCTCAACCTGGCCACCCGGCCAACGGCGCAGATCAGCTCGTCGAACTCAAACCGCTTCTCCTGCCCGCCGTGTGCAACGACGAGAAATTTACGTTCGCCTTCCTTTTCGCAGCGCAGGGCCTGGTGGCCGGTCAGCACCTGGACGCCATCTCCGGCCAGGGCGGCCATGGCCAGCGCTGAGACCTCAGGATCCTCACGCACCAGCAGCCGATCCCCCTTCTCGATCTGCCATACCTGGGATCCGAGTCGGGCAAAGGCCTGGAACAATTCGCAGCCAATCGGCCCGCCGACCAGCACCACCAGTCGCGACGGTGTCTGGTCGCGGTCGGCCAAGGCCTGCCACAGGGTATCGCTGGTCAAATAGCCAACTTCGCCAAGCCCCGGCAGCGGGGGCACAAAGGGCCGGGCGCCGGCGGCGATAACCACGGCGCGGGTGGTCAGCCGCTTGGTCGAGCCGTCATGGACCTTGACCTCCACCGTCCACGGGTCGATCAATGTAGCATAGCCCTGCAGCACCTCGACGCCGAGGCCGGTATAGCGCTCCACCGAATCGTGGGGGGCGACCTGGGCGATCACCCCATGGATCCTTTGCATCACCTGACGAAAACTCATCAGCGGCTCGCTGGCAGTGAGACCATACCGATCAGCATGACGGATCTGGTGAGCGACCTTGGCGCTCTTGATCAACGCCTTGCTGGGAACGCAGCCGTAATTGAGGCAATCCCCGCCCATCTTCTCGGCCTCGACCAGGGTCACCTTGGCCTTGACCGCGGCGCCAATATAAGAGGTCACCAACCCGGCAGCCCCGGCCCCGATGACCACGAGATTGCGGTCAAAGTGCTGCGGTTTTGGCCAGCGACGATAGACGCGATACCGTTTCACCCGATCGACGATCTTGTTGGCCAAGAGGGGAAAAAAGCCGAGGACAACAAAGGAGCCGAGCAAGGCCGGGGAGAGAATCCCGCTCAGGCTGTCGATGGCCGCCAGCTGCGTACCGGCGTTGACGAAGACCATGGTTCCAGCGAGCATTCCTACTTGGCTGACCCAGTAGAAGGTGGTGGCGGTCATCGGCGTCAACCCCATCACCAGGTTGATGACAAAGAAGGGGAACACCGGCACAAGGCGCAGGGTGAAGAGATAAAAGGCCCCTTCGCGGCGCACCCCCTCGTTGATCTTCTGCAGGCGGTCGCCGAAGCGTCGCTGCACGCTGTCACGGAGGAGAAAGCGGGCGACAAGAAAAGCCAGGGTAGCGCCGAGGCTCGAGGCAAAGGAGATAAGGATGGTGCCGGTGACCAGTCCGAAAATCGCCCCGCCGGCCAGAGTGAGCACCACCGCCCCGGGAAGCGACAAAGCGGTAACCACCACATACAGGAGAAAATAGGCGGCGGCGGTGGCCAGCGGTGCCTCTTGCCGCCAGGCCTCAATTTGCCCCTGGGCGGCCTTGATGCCGTCGAGGGTGAGAATCTGGTGCAGATCGAACAGATAAAAACCACTCGCCAGAATAAGGAGAGCAGCGACAATTGCCAATTTTTTCATAGGTGTCCTCTGATTGAGGTTTTTTTCACAGGGGTGGAACCCATTGTAAAGCTCGTAAAACCTCTTTACCTAAAAAGCAATGGTCGTTCTCTTCCATTTTCGTCAATTAACAACCGCCCCTTGGACAATTGACCTCGAATGGGGTAATACTTGGGCGCAAAAATGGAAAACCACTCCGGGGAACGAACCGCGCCAGGCTGGTCGCCTCCCCGGCAAGCGCCTTGCGCCGCCATTGGCAGGGCATACACCAGTATCTGGAGAGCACCTTCCCATGAAATCCTCACTTTTTGCCGCCGTGTTGTTGTTCACCCTCGCCACCACCGCCGTCGCCGACAATTATACGTTCACCCTGATCAACAAAACCGGTTTCGAGATCATCGATCTCTTTTTCAGCCCCGCTTCGCAAAAGAACTGGGGCGAGGAGGTCTTGACCGTCGACACCATTCCCGACAAGGAAAAATTGAAGATCAATGTCACCCGCAAGGAACGGGCGGACAATTGGGACATCCTGGTCAACGACGAGCAGGGTCTCAGCTACCAGTGGCCAAACCTCAAACTCTCGGAGATTTCCACCCTGGTCCTGACCATCAAGGCGGGGCAACCTTTGGCCTTTTATGAGTAACTGCAGCAACACCATGACTACCAGGTGCACATGGTGCGGCGACGATCCCCTCTACGTCGCCTACCACGATAGCGAATGGGGTGTGCCGGTGCATGACGACCGCCGCTTCTTCGAGTTTCTCATCCTCGAGGGGGCCCAGGCCGGGCTGAGTTGGATCACCATTCTCAAGAAACGGGAGAACTACCGGAGGTCCATGGACGGCTTTGATATCGCCACCGTCGCCGCCTACGGCGAAGACGACGTGGCCCGATTGCTGGCTGATAGCGGCATCGTCCGCAATCGCTTAAAGATTCGCGCCGCCATCAACAACGCCCGAGTGGTTCTCGCCATCCAGCAGGAATTCGGCTCCTTTTCCGAGTATCTCTGGCGTTTTGTCGCCCACCGCCCGCTGTGCAACCACTGGCGGACGCTCGCCGAGATGCCGGCGCGCACCGCCCTTTCCGACGCCATCAGCAAGGATTTAAAAAAACGCGGCTGCTCCTTTGTCGGCTCGACCATCATCTATTCGCTGATGCAGGCGACCGGCATGGCCAACGATCATGTGGTCGACTGTTTCCGCCACCGGGAAATCGCCGCCCTAGCAGAAGACCAGGCCTGATAGTTTTTGAAGGCATCCTGCTCTCGCCGAACGTCCTTCCGCACCCCACACTACCGCTATGAACTGGCCGCCAGACGCAGGCCAAGTCCAATAAAGAGCACGCCGACAGCGGTCTTCAAGATACGCCCGAGATAGCCGTGACCATGGAATCTTGCGGCAATGCCGGAAGCCGCCAAGGCGAAC
>CAYSON010000153.1:0-7781 GCA_964432635.1 uncultured Desulfopila sp. | reverse complement strand
TTAATTTTCTATTTTTTAATTATCTTTTTGATAATGGTTGTGCAACAAGTTATTCAGCTGACCTGTATATCTTCCCGATTTTCACAAAGAGGGCCATATTGTTCACTTGCTCACAATACAGCCTCGCCTCCTCCATTCCCCCAAAACTCCCGCTAATGTACCAAGATTTTTTAAAATGTTCTCGAAATTTTTGTTATGATTTTTCTGTCCTTTTCTACATATCCTGCCTGTTGGGAGGTAAACCTCAGGTGGGCGTTCATGCTACAAGCACCTGCAGCAGTTTCATCCCGATTTGAGTCCTCTCGCATTGCACCAAGCGCTTCATCTTTTTCACCCTCTATGCGGTTCTTCAAGCGCTGAGAACCGTTTCCCATCCATCATCCCTTGCAGGCAAAAAACTGAGCCATCTCCCCTTACCGTACAAAGCCTTACCATCAATCCTGGGCAGATCCTCCTTCCTTGATTTCTGGCAAGTTCTTCCTCCGCCACAACTCACCGTCTTTACTGAAAACGCGAAGAGTTGATACAATCAGTTTTGTGCTGGTGTGGCGATTGCCCTTGCTATCGTTACTTTGGCGATTACCATAGCTGCTGGTGATTTGACATTTCCACAACCTTTAAGGACACACCATGCATATCTGGGTCGACGCCGATGCCTGCCCCAAGGTCATCAAGGAGATTCTTTTTCGCGTTGCCGAGCGGACCGGGGTGGAGCTTATTCTCGTTGCCAATAAGAGATTGACCGTGCCACGGCGGGAGAATATCCGCACCCTGCTGGTTGGCGCCGGGCTTGATGTCGCCGATAATGAAATCGTGAAGAAGATGGCTAGGGGCGATGTGGTGATTACCGCCGATATCCCCCTGGCCGCCGAGGTTATCGCCAAGGGGGGCCAGGCGATAAATCCGCGCGGGGAGTTGTATACCACGGAAAACATCCGGGCGATTCTCAGCATGCGCGACTTTATGGACGGGCTGCGTTCAAGCGGTATCGAAACCGGGGGCCCGGCCTCGCTCAACCAAAGCGACCGTCAGGCCTTTGCCAATCAGCTCGATCGGCTACTGGCCAGGCACATGGGACGAAGCGCGGGGTAATATTTTTTCAGGAGAGTTTATGGACCGCACCATCATCCTCCTTGCCGACACTTGGCGCTGCAAGGAAGAGTTTCTCGAGCATCTTGACTTGCCGCTTTTTTACATGGGGGATTATACCCTGCTGGGCATTGTCGTTGGCGATGTTGCGTCGGCCGGCCGCACCTTGCGCCAAGCCGGCTACAAGGTGCTTGACAAAAACGGGGCAGCCGATATCTTCTTTCACGGTCCGCAGCAACTGCCGATGCTGCTTGAGGTGTTGCACAAGGGGGGAATCCGCGCCGAACTGCGTGACATTGCCGAGGCGCTCTACCAGGCCTGATAGCGTAACGACCCGCCCGGGCGGCGGTAGCTTGATAACAACACAGAGAATCACCCGATGCCGAACGATTTTTCCGTCCAGATCCATAATTTTCTTAGCGCCAAGATTTTTGAGGCCGAGCAGCGCCTAGCCGAGGGCGACGACCCGTTTGTGCGCGGTCGCCTCGCCGAGTTGCTGTGGGTCCGCAATTATCTGCAGGAAAACTTTGATCTGAAAAACTTTGTTTATTATTGATTTCACTCTGAGATTCCGTCGTGGCCCATACCTATCTGCTTGATCTCTACAAGGCACTGAACGAACGACGCCAGCAATGCGACTCCGTCCCAAGCGAGAGTGACGAGGACCAGGCCGTGCGCCTCGGGCGGCTGGCGGCAAGCGACGAAGTGCTTGCCTTTTTGCGCGACAACTACCACTGGCGATTGCCGCGCCGCCTGCAAGGCGAGGCCCTCAAACTGCTCGCCGCAAAGAACGGCAAACCAACAACAGGGGAAGACCAATGAAAGCAACCGTTGAAGATCTGCTGAAAAAGATCAACTACATCGAAGCGGATGTGGAAATCCACAAGCAGATACTCTTTTCCATTCCCTCGGCCGACACCACCGCGATGGAAGAGACCATCCGCCTCATCGCCAACAAAAAGGCGGAGATAGAAGAATTGCGCCGGCAGATCAACGTTCTCAACCCCGAGGAATACGGACGCATCCTCCGTTTCGAAGAGGTGCTAGGGGAGTTCAAAACCCTCGCCACCACCAGGAAATTTACCACCATCATCGGCAAAAACGTCAATGAGCCCTGCGCGCTTCAGCTCAAGGGCGACGCCCCCATCGAATGCCTGGTCAAGGCCTGCGACGACGCCGGTTCCTGGACCATCATCACCCTCGACGGCCAGTTGCGCCACTTTACTGCCGACATGGTCAACGAAGAGCCCCCGGCCACCCCGAGGCCACTGCTTGCCGACTAGACAAAGCCCGGTTCAATCAGCTTGATCATGGCATAGCCGCCCTGGATGTTGCGGTTTTTCTTGATGCCGTGCGAGGCGAGAAAGACCTGCGTCTCGTAGGAGCGCGGGCCGGTGTCGCAGATCAGGAAGAGCTCTTCGCCGGGATCGAGTTCCCCCACCCGACGCCGCAGCTGATCCTGGGGGATGTTGAGCCAGCGCGCCCCGTATTTAGCCTGAAAGGGCGCTGCCTCCTTTTCGCCACGAATGTCAAGAACGCGCGTTGCTTTGTGGCGAAACTCCCGAAGAAAGTCGGCGGCATCCACCGGCCGGTTGCCGCCGGCAAGGATGTTATCAAGAGCATTACCGGCGTTGTTGATGACATCCATGGCCGAGGCAAAGGGCGGAGCGTAGCCGACTTCGAGCGAACTGATCTCATCAACGTCGACGCCATGGGGAAGCAGCACCGCCACCGTATCGACCCGCGCCTTGACCGCGTCACCGTTCTTGCCGGCCGCCTCGATGCCGAGGATCTTGCGGGATTTGCGGTCGGCCAAGAGGGAAATATAGATGAGCTCGGAGCTGGGATAGAAATGGGCATGGTCGGCCTGGGAGACCACGCCGTAGACCGGATCGTAGCCGGTTTCCTTGGCTTGGCGGTAGGTGAGGCCGGCCTTGCCGATGGCAAAGCTAAAGAGCTTGAGGCAGAAGGTGCCGACGGTGCCATGGAAATGGCTTTGGCCGCCGCTGATATTGGTGGCGATGATCCGTCCCTGGCGATTGGCCAGTGAACCGAGGGCCATCTGGGTATTCTCACCGCTGATCAGATTGCGCACCTCGACACAGTCGCCGCCGGCGTAGATGTTGGGATCGCTGGTGCGCAGACGCCGATCGACGCTGATGCCGCCGGAGGTGCCGAGAGCCAGCCCGGCCTCCCTGGCCAGTTCGGTATTGGCGCGTACCCCGGCGGCGAGGACAACCACATCAACTTCCAGGGATTTTGCCGAGGTGCGCACCAAAAGCTTGTTGCTCTCCGCCAACTCGGTCACCTCGAGCACCTTGGCCTCAAGCAGCAGCTCGACCCCGTTGCGGGTCAATTCGGCGGCGGCCACCCGGGCGATGCATTTGCCGAGCAGGGTCGGCAGGACCTGATCCTCCATCTCCACCAGGGTGGTCGAAATGCCCCAGAGATCGGTCAAGGCCTCGGCGATCTCCACGCCGATGGCCCCGGCACCGACCACCACCGCCTTGGCGACCTTGCCGGAAGCCATCATCGTTTTGAGGCGTTCGGCATCGTGGAGGTCGGAGACGGTGAGCACTTTGGGGTGATCTGAACCGGGAAAGGGCGGGCGAATGGCGCTAGCGCCGGTGGCCAGCACCAGCTTGTCGTAGTCCAGATATTCCTCGACCCCGCTGTCGAGGCGGCGCACCAGCACCCTCTTCTCACGGCGCTTTATGGCCAGGGCCTCGGTGCGCGTCAATACCGTCACCCCCTTGCAGGTGTCGAAAAAGGAGGCATCGCGCAGGGTATGCGAGGTGGTTTTGCAGAGATCCTCGATATCGTTGACATCTCCGCCGACATAGTAGGGGATACCGCAGCCGCCATAGGAAATCTTGTCGTCGCGATCGATCAGAATGATTTCCGCCTCGGGGTCGAGCCGTCGCAAGCGACAAGCGACTTTCGGTCCAAGGGCTACCGCCCCGATAATCACTACTTTTTTTGCCATTACCCTGCTCCTCCAGCAAACTCTTGTGTCATCTCCACGATGACTGGAAAGTTGCAGTGGTATTGTAGTTGATTTTACTAGAGAAACAATATCACAACGTGTGCATTTACACGCCTTTTTAGCCGTCACAGCGCTCCTCTGCGGCTGCACCTCGGCAAAGGTAGCCACATTTATCTTGCCAAGACTCATAGTGGTTTGCGATAGTGCCACCAAGATCCCTTCGCCAGAGGTAATGAACGCCATGCAAACCCATATTGATTTTCACGGCCTCACCGGACTGCTACAGACCGCTGCCGACCAGGGGCGGAGCTATCTCTTTGAATACGAGGTCTACCAGTTCATCCGCCTCATCGGCGGCGAAACCCCACCGCAATACCTTCTGCTCGAAAAAAACGACCGCCTTGACCCTCGCCAGCTCCGCGAGCTGCCCGGCAAAAAGGTAGTGATCAAGGTAGTTTCCCCCTACATCCTCCATAAGAGCGATGTCGGTGGAGTCGCCATCTGCGCCAAAAACGGCGAAGAGGTGCTCTCAACCCTGCGGCGCTTGAGCTGCGAAATTCCCGAACACTTAGCCGAGGCGATTCTCCGCGACCAGGAGGGCGCACCGCCACCCTACCGCAATCTGCCACGCCGGCAATTGGAAGAACGAATCGCTTCCGACATCAAGGGTTTCATCCTCTGCCAGTATATGCCACCTGACTCCGAAGAGTTTGGCAACGAGCTGCTGGTGAGCCTGCGCAACACCCGCGAGTTCGGCATCATCCTCAGCGCCGGGCTAGGCGGACGCGATACCGAGCTGTATGCGGCCCGCTTTCGCAAGGGTCAGGCGGTGGTTGCCGCCTCGGTGGAACAGGTGGATGGCGAGGAGTTCTTCACCCTGTTCAAGAACACCATTTCCTACAAGAAGATGGCTGGTCTGACCCGCGGTCGCAAACGCATTGTCACCGACGCCCAGCTGCGCGAGTGCTTTTCGGCGCTGATCGAAGCGGCGCGCTATTTCTCCCCGACCAATGCGGCCAGCCCTTTCGTTATCGAGGAACTTGAGGTCAACCCCTTTGCCTTCAGTAACTACCTGATGATGCCCCTCGATGGCCTGTGCAGCTTTTCCACCGGGAAAATCAGCCCGGAGAGTCGGCCGCTGCAGCAACTCGACAAGCTCCTCCATCCCGCCAGCATTGGCATCGTCGGCGTCTCGGCACGGAAGAAATACCTCGGCCGGATCATTTGCGACAACATCCTCGCCGCCGGCTTTCCCGAGGAGAAGCTGGTGCTGGTTCATCCCGAGGCGAGGGAGATCAATTCCCTGCCCACCGTGCCTGATCTGCTCGCGCTCAAGGAGCGCTTGGACCTGCTCATACTCGCCGTTGATGGTGGCGCCATCCCAGCACTGATCGATACCGTCCTCGCCGGCAACCTGGCGGCCAGCGTGCTGCTTATTGCCGGTGGCCTCGAGGAGCAGGGACAGCAACAGCTGACCACGTTATTACGGCACAACATCCTCGCGGCACGAAGGAGCAACGAAGAAGCGCCGATCTTTCTCGGTGCCAACAGCCTCGGCATCCTCTCCCATCCCGGGCATTACGACGCCATGTTCATCCCGGAGAACAAGTTGCCGAAAAATCGTGGCGATCGGTGCCGTACCCTGGCCCTGGTCAGCCAAAGCGGCGCCTACATGATCACCAGGATGAGCAAATTATCCTTCCTTGATCCGGCCTACGCTATCTCCATCGGCAACCAACTCGATCTCTTTGCCTCGGATTTTCTCAACTTTCTCAACAGGCGCGAGGAACTGAAAACGCTTGCCTTCTACATGGAAGGGTTCACCGATCTTGATGGTCTGGCCTTCGCCGAGGCGGTGCGCCTGGCTGTTCCCCTGGGCAAGGAGGTCATTTGTTATAAGGCCGGCCGCACCCCGGAAGGCAAAAACGCCCTCTCCGGCCATACCGCCTCAATTGCCGGAGACTATATGGTCTGCGAGTCGTGCATCAGCCAGGCCGGAGCCATGGTCGCCGAGACCTTCAGCATCTTTGAAGGCTTGCTGCGTCTGTCCTGTGGTCTGCACCACAAGATTATTACCGGCAACAGGCTGGCGGCGATCAGCAATGCCGGGTACGAGGCGGTCGGCATCGCCGACAACCTGCTCGGCGACGACTATCGGCTGGAAATGGCCACGCTCAGTGCAGCAACCACCGAGAGATTACGCACCATCCTCTCAGGTGCCGGCCTCGAGCGCTTGACCGTAGCCGCCAATCCTCTCGACATCACTCCGATGGCCTCGGCCGAGGTCTATGTCAAGGCCATCAGCTGTCTGCTCGACGATGCAGATATCGACATGGTGATCGCCGCCATCGTCCCCCTCAGCCCAAGCTTGCACACCCTGCCCACCGAGATCGCCTCGGACGAGGAGGACAGCCCGGAGCATTCTCTGGTCGGCCGTATCGCCAACCTTGGCCGGACCTCCGCCAAACCGCTGATCGTCGTCGTCGACAGTGGCGCTCTCTACGACTACCTTGCCGACGGCTTCCAGCAGCACGGTCTGCCGGTGTTTCGTTCCGCCGACCTGGCGGTTGCCGTACTCGGCAAATATATCGGCAATCGCCTGCAGTTTCCAAGAACAGCTCGTGCTGTCGGTGTAAGCTAACCGATCAACCCAGGGTGATGGAAAGCCCTGGCTAGCTCCTCTTTCTGCTCTTTTTTTTCGACGCCGAAGGAGAAGTTTCCAGACGGTGAGGAGAGAAAGCACGCCTGGTGACTGGCAAACCACTACCGCACCAACCTATCGCCCATTTTACACACGCACAACAAGCACAAACTCGCCACTTCGCGTCCAATCAACGGTGAGCGCCCACTTGCCTTCAGCACCGCAATAACATTTCCTATTGCTTGGTATTCATTACTTTTCACGACTTGTTGACGTCGAAAAGCGATTGATAAAGACTGCCCTTTATGGTACGAATTTCGTGTTATTTGAAGAGATCAAGAAAGGCTGCCACGGGGAGATTGGGGGGCAGATTTGTGGGAAAAAACTTTTGCGCATTATTCCTCTGTTGTATTTCCCCGCCCCTGCGCGGTTATCTTCAATTCGTTTGGTTTCCCGTAGCGGCACGGCGACCGCTGTTGCGCTCATTACTGCAAGACATGTAGCTTCTTAACTGGCTCGTCTTGAGCCGAAAATTCACAAAGGAGTTGACTATGGCATTAGATCCTACCAAACATGCGGACTGGGAAATTGCACAAGATGCTGAAAAAACGATGTTGACCATCTACGAGATCGGCGAGAAGCTTGGCTTGACCAAGGAAGAATTGCTTCCCCAGGGTCATTACATTGCCAAGATCGATTTCCAAATGGTCCTTAAGCGCCTGAAAGATAAACCGGATGGCAAATACATCGACGTTACGGCGATTACCCCGACTCCGCTCGGCGAGGGGAAATCCACTTCATCCATGGGTCTCGTTCAGGGTCTCGGCAAAATCGGCAAAAGCGTCTGTGCCGCCATTCGTCAGCCTTCCGGCGGTCCGACCATGAACATCAAAGGCTCGGCGGCCGGTGGTGGTCTTGCCCAGTGTATTCCGCTCACGCCTTTCTCTCTCGGCTTTACCGGTGACATCAATGCCATCATGAACGCCCACAACTTGGCCATGGTAGCACTCACCTCCCGTATGCAGCATGAGAGAAACTACAACGACGAGCAGCTGGAAAGACTCT
>CAYSON010000152.1:0-7781 GCA_964432635.1 uncultured Desulfopila sp. | reverse complement strand
TACTGCAATAAAAACGCTTCAACCTTGCCCCCGGTTTCTTTGCGTCCGAGGAGCCGAGCCGGGAAGACTTTGGTGTCGTTGATGATCAACATGTCGCCAGCCTCGATCAAGTCGGTCAGATCGGCGAAACGTCGGTGGTGGATCGAGTTGTCACGGCGATCAAGCAGCAGCAGGCGTGAATGATCCCGCTTGTCGGCGGGGCTCTGGGCGATGCACTGGGGGGGTAAATGATAGGAGTAGGAGCTCAATAAGAGGTCGTTCATGGTGCCGGTGTGAAGAAAAGAAAAAAACATTCGGGGAAGGCGACCGGGAAGCGGATGTCAAAACCATTGCAGCTGGGCGCAAATGGCTGGGAAGGCATCGCCCCTGGTGTCTGTTGGTGAAGGAGCGTTCCTTACCATGATCCTGGCCCTCGCCGCAACCGAAATAGAGATGGAGCCACTGTTGCGTCGCTGCACGGCACGCGGGTTGTCCTGCCGCACCTTGGTCGGGGGGGTCGGTTTACTGGAAGCGGCGGTGCGGCTGAGCAGTTTTCTCCATCGCGAGCGTGAGCCGGTGCGCTTGGTAATCAATTTTGGCATCGCTGGGGCTTATGATCAGCCACAAGGCTTTCCACAGCCGCAACTCCTTGATCTCTGCCTGGCATCACGGGAGGTTTTCGGCGATTTCGGCCTGGCCTATGGTGAGCGCATCGAGCCTTTCCCGCCTTCGCTTGCCGGAGAGCACTGCTATGATCTCGATCCAGGCTATCTCGAGCGCGGCTATGCCATCCTCGAGGCCCAGGGCATGAGACCTCTGCGGGGTACCTTTGTCACCGTGGCTGCGGCCAGTGCCACGGCGGCCCGGGGCAGAATGCTTAGACAGCGGTGGACGGCATTGTGTGAGAATATGGAGGGTGCGGCGGTGGTCCGGGCCTGCCGTGAATTCTCTTTACCGGTGCTGGAGGTACGGGCTATATCCAACCGCGTTGAGGATCGTGATCCCCTTAACTGGCAGCTGTCCCAGGCCTGCGAAAGAGCGGCCGAAGGTGTCAGCTTTCTCTTGCAAGGTTTGTCGCCATGAATGATCAGTTGTCCCTTGGTTTCTCTCCCTGTCCCAACGACACATTCATTTTTTATGCCTTGGTGCATGGCAAGATCGCCAGCGACCTAACTTTTGCTGATCCCGTTCTCGCCGATGTCGAGCAGCTCAATCGATGGGCCCTGGAAACGCGGCTTGATGTCACCAAGATGTCCTTTCACGGCTACGGCCATGTTCGTCAGCATTATCGCTTGCTGCGCTGCGGTGGCGCCCTGGGGCACGGTTGCGGCCCCCTGTTGATCGTCCGTCCAGGCACAACCCTCACTAACCTGCGCCGCGGGCGTATTGCCATTCCCGGTCGGCTCACCACCGCCGCCCTCCTGCTCAGGATGTTTCTTCCGGGTCACTTGAACACCGTGGAAATGCGCTTTGATCAGATCATCGAGGCGGTGTCCCGCGGGGAGGTCGACGGTGGCGTAATCATCCATGAGTCGCGATTTACCTACCAGCAGAGTGGCCTGAGCTGTCTCGAGGATTTGGGACGTTGGTGGGAGGAGAACCACGATCTGCCCTTGCCCCTTGGCTGCATTGTCGCCCAAAAATCGCTGGGTGAGGAGCGTTTTCAGGCGATCGAGGCAGCAGTTGCTGCCTCAGTGCGCTACGCCGCAACCCATCCGCGCGAGCCGCTGCAGTATATCCGCCGTCACAGCCAGGAACTGGCGGAAGAGGTGGTGCAAAACCATATATCTCTTTATGTTAATGCTTTTACAGAAGATTACGGGGAAGAGGGGCTTCGTGCCATCCATACCTTTCTTGAGCTGGCGGAAGGCGTTGGCGCCCTGCCGCCGAGTCAGGGGTAGGAGGCGGCGGTGGACAAACAGCGCACCAGCGGAAGGACTATAAGGGGCGTTGGCGCCGAGCCGCGTCGCGACTTTGTGCGCCTGCCGGTCTATGTCCTCCACGGCGGTGGCGAGGAGGAGCGCCTGCTTATCGTTCGCCGCTTGATGGACGAGTTAACCCAACGCGGCCTGAGCAACGTCTTTCTCCGTCGCGGCGGGGAGGTTACCCATCACCAACTCGCCCAACTGGTGGGTCGCTATGATCTGATTGTCGTCAACGGGGGCGACCTTCCCGCACAGCCGGTGTCTTGGCAGGAATGGGCTGGGGAGACGGCGGTGCCGCGGTATTTGGACTGTGGCGAGCAGGGATGGGCCGAGTGGGTGACTTCATTGCTCGCCCATGTTGAACACTGCAGCAACCATACTCCGGTCTGGGCCTGCATTCTCATCGGCGGTCAAAGCTCGCGCATGGGTACCCCCAAACACCTCATCAGTGATACAGAGGGGCGAAGCTGGCTGGAGAGAACTCTTGCTGTACTGCACCCCATGGTCGACGGGCTGGTGGTTGCCGGGGGGGGCCGTTTACCACCATCGCTAAAGGCCACCCCGCGTCTGCTTGACCTTCCCGGGGTGGCCGGACCAATGACCGGTATCGTCGCGGCAATGCGCTGGCAGCCGCTGGTCTCCTGGTTGGTGGTGGCCTGCGATATGCCCCTGATATCGGCGGAGGCAGCACGGTGGCTGATCGCCGGGCGCCGCCCCGGCTGTTGGGGGCGAGTGCCGATAGGGGCCGGCAACGACCGTCTCGAACCGCTTTTTGCCTGGTACGATTTTCGTGCCGCACATCTCTTTGAAGAGCAGCTACATGAGGGGAATTGGCGCCTCGCTGAGGCTGCCGCACACCATCGCCTTGAGCACCCCGTCATCCCCGAGAATCTGGCCGATGCCTGGGTCAACGTCAATACCCCGCAGCAGCTTGCCGCCTTGGACTAATTCAGCCGGAGACGAAGCTCTCAGCCCTGGTCAATGAAGTTTTTCATGACTTGGCAACTGCGACACACCGCCATTTTTTCCTCCCAGGAGTCGCAGGCGGAACTCTCGCATAGGGTGCCGCTGATGAACCAGCAGATTTGCCCGGAATCGAATTCCCAGGCGGGGCAGTGTTTTCGTTTCTCTTCCGGGCAGTCGCGCAGCTGCCAGCAATCGACGCCGCCACCGCGAGGAGCGGATTTCTTGGCCAGCAGGAAGAAGAGTTGGCGTTCGACGTGGGAAGGAATGGTGCGCCATCCCTGTTCGTAGCTGCACACTGCCTTGAGCGAAATTCCCAAAAGTTGCGCCACTTCCTTCTGGGTTTTGGTCAATTTCTTTCGTATTTTGAGGAATTCCTTGCTGTCCATGGGAGCTCTCCGCCGGCTGCCACCCTTTATCCAACCCGGTATGGCTTTCAGGGTGTTCTGTGCCACACCGTAACACATCGACCAGCGACAATGCAAAGAAAGAAATGGGCGATAGTCCGACGCCGGCCATTTCCTTTTCCCCAAAAATCGATACAATATCGAAATGAGTCCGAAGGCAGAGTCAGTATAGCTGGCGTTCTGTAAAAGGGGGAAGCATGGCGCTTGAGTCTGATATGGTTATGGAGGATTTCGACCCGCACTTCAAGGTGTTCCACGACCTGATGCCGTTCAAGGTCCAGGAAATTCTCCTGGTGTCGAGCTTGTACGACGCCTTCATCATGGAGGAGGACGGCAGTCTGGCTACCCGCCTGATCAACGAGTATCATGGTCTCAACCTCAGCAAACCGCCGAAAATCACCCGGGTCGGGTCCCCCGAGGAGGCCCTGCGCTTTCTTGACAGCAAGAAGTTCGATTTGGTCATCACCATGCCTTATCTGGGGGGGATGGATGCCTTTGCCCTGGCGGCGACGATCAAGAAACGTCACCCCAGCCTGCCGGTGATTCTTGTCGCTCACAACCTGCAAACCACTTTTCCGGAAAAGGTCGACAGCGGCTGGATCGACAAGATCTTTCTCTGGTGTTGCGAGGCTGATCTGCTTCTGGCCATCGTCAAGAACGTCGAGGACCATCGCAACGTTGATGCCGACACCAAAAAAGCCATGGTGCGGGTTATCATCTATGTCGAGGATTCGCCGCTGTATCGAGCCCTCTTTCTCCCCCTTATCTATAGCGAGGTGGTGCGTCAGACCCAGTCGGTGCTCGACGAGAGCCTCAACGAGCGCCATCGCATTATCCGTATGCGGGCCCGGCCGAGGATTCTCATGGCCACCAATTTCGAGGAGGCCCTCTATCAGGCCTACAAGCCGTATGTTTTCGCGGTCATTTCCGATGCCCGGTATAGACGGGCGGGCCGTCTCGACAGCCGGGCAGGCATCGATTTCCTCCGTCAGGTGCGTGAGGAGATCACCGATTTGCCGCTTCTGCTGGTGTCGACCGAGCAGAGTAACCGTGCCTTGGCCGAGGCCATTCCCGCCATCTTCCTCGACAAGAACTCGCCGCTGCTGCGCGATCAGGTCCACCAGTTTTTTCTTGAGTATCTCGGCTTCGGGGACTTCATCTTTCGCCTGCCCGACGGGCGGGCCATCGCTTCGGCCGCAAATCTCCAGGAGTTTGAGAGGCAGCTACGGACTATCCCCGAGGAATCGTTGCGCTATCATGCCTTGCGGAACCACTTTTCCAACTGGATCATGGCTCGGGCCGAGGTGATTCTGGCGAGGCGCCTGCACAAGGACTACTTCGGTAACATGTACAATTATGGCGAGCTGCGCGACGATCTCGTCCACAAGGTGCGCTCCCTGCGCAAGCTTCGCCAGCGCGGCGTGGTGGCCAGGTTTTCGGCGAGTGACTACGACATCGATGTCATGGACTTCGTCAAGATCGGCAACGGCTCCATGGGCGGCAAGGCGCGGGGCCTGGCCTTTATCTGGGCGTTGCTGCAGGGGGGTGGGCAAGAGGAGTCGCTGCTTGCCGCCTACCCGGTCACCATCCCCAAGACCTGCGTCATCACCGCCGATGGCTTTACCGCCTTTGTCGCCGAGAACAACCTCAACATACACGCGAACATGTCGGACGAACACATCGCCGACATCTTTCTTGATGCCCCGCTGCCGGCCTGGCTACGGCAGGAGTTGAGTGCTTTTCTGCACAAATGTGACCAGCCGCTTTCAGTGCGTTCCTCGTCGCTGCTGGAAGACGGGCACTTCAAACCCTACGCCGGCCTCTACTCCACCTATTTTCTCGCCAATCGCCATGCCGATTTCAGCGAGCGGCTGGCCCAGTTGGAGAGTGCCGTCAAGCTGGTCTATGCCTCCACTTGGTTTGAGAGTCCGATTGCTTTTTCGCGAGTGGCCGGCCACGGTCGCGATGATGCTATGGCGGTGATCATTCAGCAGGTGGCAGGCGCGGCCTACGATGGCCACTGGTACCCGGCCATCTCCGGCGTAGCGCAGTCCCGCAACTATTACCCGGTTCTTGATATGCAGGGCGACGACGGTATTGTTCATATGGCCCTTGGTATCGGCAAGACCGTGGTCGAAGGGGGGAAATCCCTGTGGTTTGCTCCGTCTGGCGCCGAAAAACCGGTGCAGTTCGCCACCGTTGACAACATGCTCAAGACCGGGCAGCAGGAGTTTTATGCCCTCGACCTGAAGCCGATGAGGTGTTTCCACCGGTATCATTCCAACCTGACCAAGCGCAATATCCACGATGCCGAGCAGGAGCGACCGGTGGCTCTGCTCTGTTCCACCTATGTCGCCGAAGAAGAGCGGGTTCGCGATGGCTGCCTGCCCGGCCCGAAAATCATCACCTTCGCCCCGATTCTCAAGTATTCGCAGTACCCTCTGGCGGCTCTTCTCGGGGAGTTGCTCAAACTCGGCAAGGTCGGCATGGGTGGAGATGTGGAAATCGAGTTCGCCGTTGATCTGAAAGAGGATATTGGCAAGTCGGTTCTCTATGTTCTGCAGATCAGGCCGATGATCGGAGGGGGCACCCCAGGGAATGTTCAGATCTCCGCAAGCGAGAAAGAGCGAGCCTTCTGCTATGTTGATGCGGCTCTCGGTCATGGCGTCTTCGACACCATCACCGACATCGTCTATGTTCGTCCCGACCGTTTCGAGGTCGCCAAGACCCGCCAGGTCGCAGAGGAGATCGGTGCCCTCAATCGCCGACTGCGCCGCGACAAGCGGCCCTTTCTCCTTATCGGCCCGGGTCGTTGGGGTTCTGCCGACCCCTATCTCGGCATACCCGTGCAGTGGGCCGATATTTCCGGGGTGGCGGCAATTGTCGAAGTGCGCAGCGGTGCCATCAAGGCCGAACCCTCCCAGGGCACCCATTTCTTTCAAAATATCACCTCTCTCGGGATTCCTTACCTGACCCTCGACGAGGGGCGGCCGAAACCCTTTCTCCTCTGGGAGCTATTACACACCTCGCCATGCCGGGAGGAGGGGCGCTTCGTCAGCCACTTATCCCTGGAAATCCCGTTACTGCTCAAGTGCGACGGCGTGCAGAGTGAAGCGGTGGTGCTCTTTAGCGAAGACGCCCTCCTCCTGCCTGACTCTCGGCAGTGGTCCACCGGTGAGCGTCAGCTATGAACAGACAGTCGCAGCAGATGAGCGAGAGAATGATCGGCACCTATGACAAGTGCTGCCGCAGTGATTTTCAGGCCATGCACGCGCGGGTGGCACACCTCTTCTTCGACATCGATATAAACTGTCCTTATGGGTTGCCTCATGTTGCCACCTTTCATCAGGCGAGTTTTGCGCCGCTTGGTGAAAGGGGTATGGAGCTCTTTCTTGCCGCAGGGTATCGCCGCAACGGCAATTGCCTTTACGCCATGACCTGCAGGGGCTGTCGATCTTGTATTCCGATTCGTCTCCATCCCGGGGAGTTCTCCGCCAATCGCAACCAATTGCGTGCCCTGCGCAACAACCTTGATGTTGACAAGCGTCTCCTGCCCTTGATGCCGAGTGCAGAAGATTATGCCTTATGCGAAAAATTTCTGACGACGCGGTATCCCAGGGAAAACAATACCGCCCTCGGCTACTACCGAGATTTCTTCCTTAACAGCATCGTCAACAGCGCCCAACTGCAATATCGGGTTGCGGGGAAGCTGATCGGCACTGCCATCCTTGATATCGGCTATAATTGGTTGAATGCAGTCTATTTCTATTTCGATCCCGACGAGGGGCGCCGCAGCCTTGGCACCTTCAACATCCTCACCCTGGTCGAGTTGTGTCGCGAGTGGGATATCGAGTATCTCTACCTTGGATATTACATCGCCACGGTTCCGGCGATGAATTACAAGGGTCGATTCAAGCCCCATCATCTGCTTGAAGGAGGCCGGTGGAAAAGATGTTCGCAACGATAAGGAGATAGCGATGAGCAGAGCAGACATCGACAGCGGCAGCCATCCGCCATTGTGGCGACAGCAGGACGATGGCACTTTGCGGTGCCTGCTCTGTCACCAGGGGTGCCGCCTCAAAGACGGGAAGACCGGCATCTGCGGTGTGCGGCAGCGTTCGGGTACGCGGGTGCAGAGCCTGGTGTATGGCCGGGTGGTCGCCGAACATCTTGACCCGATTGAAAAAAAGCCCCTCTACCACGTATTACCCGCCAGCCGCACCTACTCCAGCGCCACCATGGGGTGCAAGTTCAGATGCCGACATTGCCAAAACGCCGCCATTTCCCAAGTGGCCGGGAACACGGAGTTGCAGCGATCGGGGAGCCTCCGACCACCCCAGGCAATCGTGGCGGCGGCTCTGGCCGGCAGATGCCAATCGATCAGCTACACCTACGTTGAACCGACCGTTTTCTTCGAATACACTACGACTGTAGCCGCCTGGCGGTGGAGGCAGGGCTGAGGAACATCTTTGTTTCCAATGGCTATATGACCAGGGAGGTGATCGCC
>CAYSON010000151.1:0-7788 GCA_964432635.1 uncultured Desulfopila sp. | reverse complement strand
CCATGGCCGGACTGACCGGGCTGGAGCTGAGTGCCCAGGTCAAGGCGTTGCGTCCGGATCTGCCGATCATCCTCATCACCGGATACTCCGATCAGGTTTCCAAAGAAGAGGCGGTGCGGTCGGGCATAGCCGAATACTGTATGAAGCCGATTTCGATGCGCGCCCTGTCGAGAGTGGTTGGCAGATTCCTCGGAACCGGCGGTCCCCCAACTAGCCTGCAGCAGGATCGCCTCAACTGAACCTTGCCGATGGTGAGCGGTGCTGATCGGCCTAGCGCTCCGATGTTTTAGCCGCTTCTTGTCTCGCCAGGGCCTTGACCCAATTCCCGACCCTCCCGCCAGCCACCCCTGGTCAACCCCGTTCGGCGTTGACCAGCGCTATCTGTCCGTTCAACGTCCAGAGATCGTAGAGCCAGCCGATGAGAAAGAGTCCGCCGGTGAGCAGATAAAGAATGCCGGTGGGCCATTTGTCGAGGTACATGCGATGCGCCCCGAACAGTCCGAGAAAGGCGAACAGCAGCCAGGTGACGTTGTAATCTTTTGCTCCCTGGTAAAAGCGCCCCTGGGTCTCCTCGTTCATTCCCGGGATAAGGAAGAGATCGACGATCCAGCCGATGAGCAAGAGGCCTAAGGTGAAGAAGTAGATGGTGCCGGAGAGCTGCTTGCCGTAGTAGAAACGGTGCGCGCCGAGAAAACCGAAGATCCAGAAGATATAGCCAACGACGACGGAATGGCTGGGACGGTCAGAGCGATACATGGCGGTGGCGAAGGGTTTGCTTGAAGGTTTGTACCCGGTGGTAGGCTTGATCGATGCGTTCCTCGGACAGTTCGCCGCGTTCTGTCGCAGCGACCAGGCTGTCCCTGAGAGTGCGAAAGATCGCCGGGTCGTGGACGAGATTATTGCCGATGATGAGAATATCGATGCCGGCGGAGATAGCGCGGCAGCAGGCTTCCTCCAGGCCGTAGAGGTCGGTGATGGCCTTCATTTGCATGTCGTCGCTGAGCAGCAGGCCGGAGAAGTGCATGCGCTTGCGCAACAGCATTTGTACAGTGGCGGCGGAGAGGGTGGCGGGGCAATGGCGGTCGAGTTGGTAATTCTTGAGGTGGCCGACCATGATGGCCTCGGCATCGCCGCTGTCGATGAGCAGTCGGAAAGGTTCCAGTTCAGCCTCGCTCCAGCTGCGGCTGATATCGACCAGGCCGAGATGTGAGTCTTCATTGGAACTGCCATGCCCCGGAAAATGCTTAAGGCAGCAGGTAATGCCCTGTGCCCGGTGCTCCCTGATCCAGGCCCTGGCGTGGGCGGCGACGGTTGCTGCCGAGGAGGAAAAGCTGCGTCCGTAGCTGCCGATGATCGGGTTGTCGGGATTGATGTTGAGGTCAACCACCGGGGCCAGGTTGATGTTGACTCCGGCGCGACGCAGCAGTGTGGCGGTCTGCCTGGCGGCAACTGTGGTGGCCGTCGTATCGGCTGCGTCGCCAAGTTCGGCGGCGCTGGCCGTCTCGGGGAAGCCGCGCTGGGCACGAAAGCGGCTCACCTTGCCACCTTCCTGGTCGACGGCCACGAGCAGCCCGCCACCGGCCAGTTCCTGCAGCGTTCCGGTCAGCTCCTGCAGCTGATCGGCGCTGATGATGTTATGGGTGTCGCTCTTGCCGGTGACAGATCGGTCAAAGAGGATGACGCCGCCCAAGGCACCCTCGCCGAGGTCGGCGCGCAATGGGTGGCGGGGGCCCAGGGTGTGACCGGCGAAGCCGACCATGAAGAGCTGGCCGATTTTATCAGCCCAGGCGTGGGTCATGATGATCTCCGAAAATAGGCTGTTGTGGGTCGATGGCGGAGGAGTACAGCGCGCCTCGTTTCTTGTCAAAGGCTTTTCGATAGGGGTTGTGTCAAGAATTTGTCACATCCTCATGGGGAACCAATTTCGGTGTAGAGAGCGATGATCAGTCCAGTGGTCGATACCATGCTTCTGTACTACTAACAACAGTGATACCGCTTTGATAGATGCGTTTCGGCGATTCTCTGTACATGATAAAATAGGTGGTGGCACGGAAAATGCTATAAAAATTCCGTCCAGCGGGGTAAAGAAATTTGCCCCGACGGACGATAAGAAGACTATAAGAAACTCCGCCGCAGCGCAGCACGCGGCCCCAGTCAACTGTCCAGGATTATCACCCATGACCGCGACAATGAAAACACAGCAATTTCCCCCTCCGCAGCAGGACCACGCCGAGCTGGAAAAAGTTATGGTTGAACTCGGCAACCTCAAAAAACAGTCGGAGCGCCTTGATCTTATTAACAGGTTGCACGGCCGTATGGTGGGGGTGTTGAGCCTGAGCGGGATGATCGAGGCCTACTCGATATGGTTGATGCCGCTGGTGGCCCATGAACTGATCGGTTATCACAACAGCCAGCGCAACAAACGCCATCTCTTTTGTTCCGGCCATGGACCCTACCGCCGCAAAGCCATCGCGCTTGCCGAGCGGCTCATCGAGCAAAAAATGGTGCCAGCCAAGGCCATTAGCGAAGAGGACGGCCGCTTCGCCTATAAATGGATCTTCGAAACCGCCGACGACGCTGGAATTCTCCTCATACTCAAGCAAGGCTTCGAGCTCAGCGGCGAGGAACTGGACCTGGTCAACTCCTCTCTGGAGATCCTGGCCGAGTGCCTCAGGCGCGGCCTCGAATACGAGGAGCTGTTCGAGCGGGCCAGCAGCGATTCGCTTACCGGGCTCAACAATCGTCGGGTCTTCGAGGAACGCATACGCGGGATGATGGACAGCGCCAGGCGCTACCACAACCCGCTGACCATGGTCTCCATGGATCTTGACCATTTCAAGCAGATCAACGACAACCTTGGCCATCAGAAGGGAGACGAGGTGCTTAAGGCGGTGGCGGGGGTGCTCAAAGGTGCGGTGCGCTCCACCGACCTCCTCGTGCGCATGGGTGGCGACGAGTTTCTGCTGGTTCTCGACAACACCGATTTGCCGAACGGCCGCATCCTCGCCGAGAGGCTGTGCCAGGCGGTCAACGACCTTGATATCAGGGCCAATGTAGAGAGCAAATTGGGGATCAGCATCGGCATGTCGGAACTCCGACGCGGGGAGACCCTCAAGCAATGGATGGAACGGACCGACGATATCCTCTACCATGCCAAGGCTGAGGGGCGATCGCGGGTGGCGGTGGCATAAACGATGCGCCGAAAAAACACTAAAAAAGGTTACGGCCGACTCCAAGGAGTCGGCCGTAGTCGTTTCTGGGGTTGAGCAATCTTCTCGTTTGCCGGGGAGGCAAACGAGCGATCCCCTTTAGAGGCTTTCCACGGTGATCTTCAGGGGAATGATATGCAGGGAGCGATTCTGCTGTTCGGTATAGCCGAGGGACCAGCTTCCAAGTCGGTGACCGGCTCCCAGTGTGGCGGCGATCTCTTTGACCACTCCCTGGATATTGATGATTGGGTGGCGGGAAAAGACCTGGGGCAGGCCCTGGGTGAGATTGCAGGCGAGGCAGCGGTTGGGCCGCTCGTGCAGGCGCAGTTCCATGATCAGAGTCGTGCCGCGCAGTTCGCGATAGGCCAGTTCGATATCGTAGGAGCCTTCATCGGCATCGCCAAAGAGGGCGTCAAAAAATTGGTTGCTGCGGTCTTTGGGGAAGATCTCCGCCAGTTTTTCCGGGGTGAGCAGGGTTTTATAGGTGTCGGTGACCATGGGAGGCGTTGTGCGGTTTGCGGGGATTATAGGCAAGAGTGCCTGATTTCGCGGTTTTGCGGACCGTACTATACCAGCGTCGGGGAATTTGTCAACCGCTGTTGCCACCACCCCACCCCTGTGGTACAGTGGCGCCCATGACACCCCCAGGTACTTCCCAGGCCGCGCCGTCGGCGTCGGCCGTCGTAACACTGCAACAACTCAATGAATCCCAGTACCAGGCGGTGACTGCCACCCTAGGGCCGGTGCTGGTCATCGCCGGGGCCGTCAGCGGCAAGACCCGAACCCTGGTATACCGCCTCGCCCATCTCGTCGAGCAGGGCGTTCCTCCGGAATCGATCCTCCTGCTTACCTTTACTCGCCGCGCCAGCCAGGAGATGCTGTGGCGGGCCGGCCGCCTGCTCAACGATAGTTGTCGCCGCGTGGTCGGCGGCACCTTCCATGGCATCGGGGCATTACTGCTGCGGCGCTACGGGGATCGGCTCGGCTATGGGTCGAGTTTTACCATCATTGATCGCGGCGACGCCGAGGGGATCATTAATCTGCTCAAGTCTTCGCTCGGCCTGGGCAAGGCCGGGCAGCGTTTTCCCTCGCGCCGGGCGCTGATCGATCTCATCAGTGGTTCGGTCAATAAGTCGATTCCCCTCGAAGAACTGGTGGCCAACCACTACGCGCATCTTGCTGAACACCAGGAGGAGATTCTCACCCTGCAGCGCCATTATCAGCGTTTCAAGATCGACCACGGCTTGATGGACTACGACGATCTCCTCGTCAACTGGAAACGCCTGCTGGAGGAGAGCCCCGAGGTGCGGCAGGCGATTTCAAGCCGTTTTTCCCACATTATGGTCGACGAGTACCAGGATACCAACCTCATTCAGGCCGATATCGTCCGTCTCACCGCCTCGACCCACGATAACGTCATGGTGGTCGGCGATGACTCGCAGTCGATCTATTCCTTTCGCGGCGCCGATTTCTACAACATCATCCGCTTTCCCAAGCTCTTTGCCGGCACTACCATCATCAAGCTCGAGGAGAACTATCGCTCCACCCAGCCGATTCTCAGCTTCGCTAACGAACTGATCGAGCATGCCGCCGAGAAATACACCAAAAGCCTGTTCACCAGGTTGCCCGGGGAGGTTCTGCCGCAGGTCTACGCCGCCCACGACGAGCGCGACGAGGCCGGCTTTATCGTGGCGACGGTGCGCAGGCTGCTGGCCGAAGGCGTAGCCGCCCCAGAGATCGCGGTGCTCTTTCGCTCCAGTTTTCACAGCTATAAACTGGAACTGGAGCTCAGCGGCGCCGACCTTGACTACGAGAAACGGGGCGGCCTGAAACTCACCGAGGCGGCGCACATGAAGGATATGATCGCTTTTATGCGCGTCCTCGTCAATCCCCTCGATACCCTCTCGTGGAACCGCATCCTCCTGCAACTGGAGCACGTCGGCCCGACCACCGCCCAGAAGATTTCCGCCACCGTGGCCGCGGCAACTGATCCCTTTCAGGCCCTCGCCGCCTTTGCTCCCGGCAAGAGTTGGAAGTCCGCCTATCAGCGACTGGTGGAGCTCTTTGCTAAGCTTTTTGAACAGAGTCATAGCTTGCCGGCCTTGTATGAGCTGGTGCTCGCCTATTACCAGCCGATCTTCGAGCGCCTCTATCACGACGATTTTCCCAAACGCCGCAAGGACATCGACCAGCTTAAAGGCATCATGGACGGGTACGGCGACCTGCAGAGTTTTATCGACGACACCAGCCTCGATCCCCCCGAGGAGAGCCGCGGGAATGGGGAAGAGCTCAATCGCCTGGTCTTGTCGACCATCCATTCCGCCAAGGGCCTGGAGTTTGCGGCGGTGTTCGTCATCGGCATGGCCGAGGGGCGTTTCCCCCACGCCGCCGCCTCCTTCGGCGAGCAGTGGGAGGAGGAACGGCGCCTGCTGTATGTGGCGGTGACCCGGGCCAAGAAGCACCTCTACCTCACCTATCCCAAACAGTTGATGAGCCAGGACCGGCAGTTTCACCGCGTCGGCATGTCACCCTTTTTGGGGGAAATGGGCAGGGGCTATTACCAGCGGGCAACGGGCAGCGAGGCGCTGTCCGTCGGCCTCGGCGGTGCCGTCAAGGTGCCGGCGGTGACCACGGTACGCAAGGCGCGGCCCAAGAAGCTCGAGGTGGCCGACTTTGTCGTGGGAGCCAAGGTCAACCACCCTTTCTTCGGTAACGGCACGGTTGTCAAAAAACCGTCAGGGCGTTCCCTCGATATCCTCTTCGATCGCCACGGTCTGAAGACTCTGCATCTTGATTACGCCAAATTGTCGATTATTTGACATGTGGCTTCGATCCCCTCTTTTCTCTTTTCCGTGGATTGCACCATGACCTACCTCGACGTACTTGCCCATCTCGAGGCCTTGCAGATGCATAAGATCAAGCTTGGCCTCGAGGCGATGGAGAACTTTCTCGCCAAGGTCGACCACCCTGAACGGCGGCTCTCCTGTGTCCATGTTGCCGGAACCAACGGTAAGGGTTCGGTGTGTTCGGCGCTGGCGGAAATTCTTACCCTGGCCGGATACCGCGCCGGCCTCTATACCTCGCCCCACCTCAGTTCGGTGCGTGAGCGTTTCCGCATCGGCGGTGACTATATCAGCGAGGCGGCCTTTGCCGCCTTGGGTGAGAGAATATGCCGAGTGCTCGGTGGCGAGCAGATCACCTACTTCGAGTTCACCACCGCCCTCGGATTGCTGTGGTTCGCTGAATCCGGGGTGGATGTGGTGTTGCTTGAGACCGGCATGGGCGGCCGACTCGACGCCACCAACGTGGTGTCCCCGCTGATTTCGGTGATCACCAGCGTCAGTATGGACCATGAGGCCTACCTCGGCACCACTCTTACGGAGATCGCCGGCGAAAAGGCGGGGATCATCAAACGGGGGGTGCCGGTGGTTTCCGGGGCGATCCACCCCGAGGCGGCGAGGGTGATTTCGAGGACGGCGCAGGAGAGACAGGCAAGGCTATTTACCTTTCGTGAGGATTTTGACCATACCCTCTCGGCTGATGGCAGCTGGGACTGGCAGGGTGCTGCCACTTTGGGTAACAGCAGTTATAAGGGGTTGCGCAGCAGCCACGAAAGTCTGATACAGCCCGATAACGACTCACTGGCGGTGGCCGTGATCGAGCTGCTGCGTCAAAGGGGCTTCGTTATCGGCGAGGAACAGCTGCGGCAGGGGTTGGCACAGGTCAAATGGCCGGGGCGGATGGAGTATTTCGAGGTGAACGGCAGCGGTGGGGGAATACGAAAAATCCGTTATCTCCTCGATGGGGCGCACAATCCCGATGGTGTCAAGAATTTGGCAAACACCCTGGCGAAGAAATTTGTCCGGCGGCGTCTCATCGCCCTATGGGGATCGATGGTCGATAAGGACCTTGCCGCGACCCTATCGGTTATGGCGCCCCTGGTCGAGGTCTTCGTCTTCACTCGGCCTGCCGGGGAACGAGCCGCCACTCCGGAGCAGCTGCAAGGGTTTTTACCCCCTTCCTGGAAGGGCAAGACCATGTGTTGCGCTGATATCGTTTCAGCCCTAGGATGCGCCCAGGAGGAGGCGGGAGAGGAGGACCTGGTAGTGGTCGGTGGCTCGCTCTACCTGCTTGGCGAGGTGCGGCGCCATTTGCTCGGGGAATTGGCGCGATGAGCAGGGACTTTGTCGATTTCGACGCCCCGGACGAGGCGACCATTCGCACCGAGCGCGCCAAGGCCCGGGAACTGCGCAAGAGCAGGTGGTGGCAGCAGAAAACCGCTCCCGGTCTCTGTCATTATTGTGAACAGAAATTCACCTATGATCAGCTGACCATGGACCATCTGCTTCCCCTGGCACGGGGTGGTCGTTCCACCAAGGATAATCTGGTGCCCTCCTGCAAGGCCTGCAACAACCTGAAAAAATCGATGCTGCCCCTGGAATGGCAGGAGTACCTCGCCAAGAGCCAACAAGAAAGGGTTTGAAAAGGGCGGCGCAGCAATTATTCTCCTCGCAACTTGAACAATTTTGGTTTATTAACGCGAAAGCGTTCCACCACTTCTCAAGATCACGAATGGACG
>CAYSON010000150.1:0-7839 GCA_964432635.1 uncultured Desulfopila sp. | reverse complement strand
CTCCGCCTCGGCCTGCCGCTGGTATGCCGTGCCGCAAACGATGCTCTTGAGGCGCTTCTCGAGGTTTCCGACAGCATCATGACCTAGCGGGCCCGTTATCGCACCGCCTTCCAGCTTGCGCCGGTGCTTGATCTCTTGTTGCTCGACGAGAGCAACCCCAAGTCGTTGGCCTTTCAACTCAGCCAGTTGGCGGCACATGTCGAGGACCTGCCTCGTCAGAGCGATCGCCGCTATGCCAGTGCCGAGGAACGGATGGTCCTGGAGATGCTGACCTCCATCCGTCTGCTTGATCTCACTGAGCTCGCCTGCAGCAGTGGGGCCCCGGAAAACGACGAACTGCTCAATCGTTTCCTGGAGATAATGGAGAGCCGTCTCCTTGCCTTCTCGCAGCAGATCAATGCTCACTATCTCACTCGGGTGGCGGCCACGCCGCATTTTTCCCAGCATATCGATGGTGGGCCATGAAGTACCAGATCACCCACACCACCACCTACCAGTATTCGCAACCGGCCTCACTGTCGCAAAACGAGCTGTTTCTCTCCCCCCGCTCAACCAGCCGCCAGCAGGCGCTGCAGAGTCAACTCCAGTTTGATCCAGAGCCGCAGTACCTGCACCGCCGCATCGACTACTTCGGCAACATCGCCCACGTATTTATGGTGCAGCAACCGCACAGCAAACTCTCCTTGACCGCCTCAAGCGTGGTGCGCACGGCGCGGGCCTCCCAGCTGCAGCCGGAGACCACCCCATCCTGGGAAGAGGCGGGGCGACGCTTGCGCGCCCATGCCATGGCGGAAGAGCTCGAGGCCTACCAGTATGTCTTTGCCAGTCCTCTTATCGCCATGCCCTTGGAAATACACGAGTATGGACGAGTCTCCTTTGCACCCGGCATGCCGGTGCTCGCTGGAGGGATCGACTTGATGCGGCGCATCTACAAAGAGTTTGTCTACGATAAGACCGCCAGCACGGTGGATACGCCGCTTGCTGCGGTGCTCGCCAACCGCCGAGGGGTCTGCCAGGATTTTGCCCATGTGGCCATCGCCTGCCTGCGCTCCCTGGGACTCGCGGCACGGTATGTCAGCGGCTACCTGGAGACCGTGCCACCTCCCGGGAAACCCAAGCTGATCGGGGCCGATGCCTCCCATGCCTGGATTTCCCTTTATGTCCCTTGTATGGGTTGGGTCGATCTCGATCCCACCAACAACATCCTGCCCGGCGAGGCCCACATCACCCTGGCCTGGGGAAGAGACTACAGCGATGTCGCCCCGGTCAAAGGGGTGGTCATGGGTGGCGGCAGCCATGTCCTTGAGGTGGAAGTGGAGGTGAAGAGGCTCGGTGGGTGAGGCGCAACGTCTTTGCTGAAGCGCTAACTCTTACCCTGTCGCCCTCCGATTCTGCACGATGGTGGGGGCAGCGATGTTCTCTAGCCCCTGCAAGGGTCAAGCAAATTCGACGGCACAGTTTCCGCCCGTCTTGCTCAGGGTAAGGAAAATCCGACTGTACCCCAAGGGCTTTTGCTTCGCGGCACGCAAGAAAGTCTACGCGGTGGACCCGCTTCTTTGTCCTCGCTACGGCCTTGTGATCAAGATCCTCGCCTTGGTCTATGAGAAGAATGATGATTTTCCCAGTCATATTTGACGATTCAAGATGTCGTCATTCTCAAGAATCAGAGGAGATCAGATGATACTCCAAGGCAGCGTCGAGCAACTTTCAGAGAAAGCCGCAGCAATTCTGGCCCAGGCCATCAGGCAATGCCTGGCAGTAAAAAGTCAGGCAGTACTTGCGGTTCCCGGCGGCAGGAATGTGGCGGCGATCCTTGCCAAACTTCGCCAGCAGGAGTTGCCCTGGGGGCAGCTCCACATTTTTCTGCTCGATGAACGTCTGCTGCCAACAGACCATGAGGACAGCAACTTCAGGCTGGTCAAGGAACACCTGGGCATGGTAAGTCCGGCTGAGATGCTGTATCCGTTCCGATATTATCCGGAGGAGCCTCAAAAAGGTGTGGCAGAATACACAGAAGAGCTGCAACGCCATGGCGGCAGGTTTGACATCGTCCTGGCCAGCAGTGGCGAGGATGGCCATATTGCCTCGTTGTTTCCCCGACACTCGTCGATCGGCGACCCTGCCCCTGGCTTTATCCTGGTCAATGATGCGCCGAAACCACCGCCTGCAAGAATGTCGGCGAGCCGCACGCTGATCGGGCAGGCGGATACCGGTGTCGTGCTGTTCCTCGGCAATGCCAAAGCCGGGGCTTTGCGCAATGCCCTTGATACCCATGTGCCGGTTGATGACTGTCCGGCAAAAATAGTCATGGAACTACAGCACTACGCGTTGTTGACCGACCAGGAGGTGGTATATCCATGAGCATCGAATCCCAGATGATTCTTATCTTCGGGGCCACCGGAGATCTCACCAGGCGAAAGCTGATTCCTTCCCTTTACCATCTGCTGCGAAAAAAACGGCTGACCAGTTGTACACCTATTGTCTGTATCGGTCGGCGAAAGATGCTAAGGGAATCTTTTATCGAGTTGCTGGCGCCTGACCGTTTTGTTGACGATATCGACACGACCGTACTGGAAGACCTGCTGGCCCGAATAGACTATTTTCATTTCGACTCGGCTAGCCATAACACCGCAGACTTTGTGACAGGGATACAAAGGATCCAGCAGAGGTATGGCTGTACCAGCAACTTCCTCATTTACCTCGCCCTTCCCACCACCGCCTTTCTCCAGACGGCCCAGCTGATCGGCGCCCTCGACTGTTACCAGGGCTGGCGGCGGGTGGTGTTTGAAAAACCCTTTGGCGAGGACCTGGCCAGTGCCGAGCAGCTTAACCGTGATATCCACAGCGTGCTTGATGAGCAAGAGATATACCGCGTCGATCACTATCTGGGCAAGCAGCTGGTGCAAAACATCCTGACATTGAGATTTGCCAATGAGATCTTTTCCGCTGTCTGGCGAGCGCAGGCCATTGACCATGTCCAGATAACGGTGGCTGAAACCCTCGGCGTGGAAAAGCGTGCCGGATATTATGATCGGAGCGGCGCAGTTCGCGACATGCTCCAGAATCACCTGTTGCAGCTCCTCTCCTTTGTGGCCATCGATCAGCCGGCGGAGCTTGATGGAGATGGGGTAAGAAATGAAGCGGTGAAAATCCTGGAGCATCTTCGTCCGTTAACACCGGCGGATATTGTGGTGGGCCAGTATGGTAGCGGCAGTAGTAATGGCGAGAACGTCCTTGCATACCGCGAGGAGGAGGGGGTGGCTGATACGTCAACGACCGAGACCTACGTGGCCATCCGTGCCCATGTTGATACCGATCGCTGGCAAGGTGTGCCTTTTTATCTGCGGACCGGTAAACGGCTGCAGCACCGCTACGCGGATATCAGGATCGTTTTCAAACATACGGTGCACCATCTTGCCGGCCGGGGTGGCAAGCCGAACATGATCATAATCCGTATTCAGCCGGACGAGGGCCTGGCCCTGGCCTTTAATGTGCAAAAACCAACGGAGCAGGATGACACGGAATCAGTGTTGATGGATTTCTGCCACCATTGCCACTTTGGCCCCAACACCCCTGAGGCCTACGAATCCATTCTTGACAACGTCATGGAGGGTGATCACAGCTTCTTCCCGCGACGCGACTGGATTGAGGCCAGTTGGAAATATATTGACAGACTACGTGGTCTCGCCGCACCGCCGGTGATCTACGATTCAGGCTCGATGGGCCCGGTGGAGGCGGACAGGCTGCTGGAAGCTGATGGACGCAGGTGGCAGAATGATGTGGCGGCGTTTCGGCAGATCTCTTCCTATCCTCGTTTAATTTAGGCAAGACAACGGTACAACGCTCAGTTGAGAAACGATTCACGCATAAACGGGACTCCCCGCTGCAGCCGTTAACCACCCTGGATTGGGGAAGAGGCTACAGCCATGTCGTTTTGGTCAAAGGGGTTGTCATCGGTGACCACAGCCATTTCCCTGAGGTGGAAGTGAAAGTGAAGAGGATCGATGCCTGTTTCATGTCAGGCCCCCCGGGGCTCAAGGGAGAGTCTTTTCCGTTTTGACCTTGTCCACGGTGACCTTGAGATCTTTGAGGAGGCCATCGCGGATGTCGTAGATCCAGCCGTGCACGGCAAGCTTTTCTCCACGGAGCCAGCAGTCCTGGACGGTGGTGGTGTTGGCGACATTCTGCACCTGTTCCTTGACATTGAGCTCAGTGAGTCGGCGCAACATTTCCTGCTTATCCTGGAATTTTCCTAACGCGCGACCGTTTCTCTGGAAGGTATCGCGTACGTGACGCAGCCAGTTGTCGATCAGGCCGTGGCGCTGGTCTTCGACGGCAGCGGTGATGCCGCCGCAGCCGTAATGACCGCAGACGATGATGTGTTCGACCTTGAGTACCTCTACGGCGTACTGGATCACCGAGAGACAGTTAATATCGGTATGGATGACCAGATTGGCGACGTTGCGATGAACAAAAACCTCCCCCGGCAGCAGCCCCATGATTTGGTTGGCCGGGACGCGGCTGTCGGCGCAGCCGATCCACAGGTATTTGGGCGCCTGCTGCTGTTTCAGGTCCTCGAAGAAGCTACTGTTGATCTGGGTCATACGCCGAGCCCAGTGGCGATTGTTGTCGAATATTTCTTTGACGGCGCTCATTGATTTTCCCTTTGGGGCATTTTCGGTGTTTTCTTGCCTGGCGCCCTTTGTGGCGGCAGGTCGATGCCAGCAAGTATATATCACTTTGTCGTCCGCCGCAATTGCCGCCGGTCATTGACGGTTATGACAGCGTCTTCTTGAAGCGGCTCACCGCAACGGTGAGAAAGGTAAGGGAGAGCCCTGTCTGCATAAGGATAGCCGGCCACAGAGCGGCTACCCCCACCTCTTTCATGACGATGCCGCGGAGGATGTCAAGATACCAGCGCATCGGGTTGCCCATGGTAGCCAGGCGCACCGCCTCGGGCATGTTGGTCACCGGAAAGAGAAAGCCGCTGAGCATGACCGAGGGCATCAGCACCAGAAAGCTGGTGAGCAGGGCCTGCTGCTGGGTGTGAGCAGTGGTGCTGATGATCAGGGCGAGCCCCAGATTGCCGGCGAGATAAACGCCGGTGAGCAGATAGAGCAGAGCAAGGCTGCCGCGCACGTGCACGCCGAAGACAATGTAGGCCACCAGTAGCATAAAGGACATCGAGACGTAGCCAGTGATCATGTAGGGGATGGTCTTGCCGAGGATGAACTCGAGGCGGCGGATTGGCGTCACCATCACCTGCTCGATGGTGCCAATCTCCTTTTCACGCACAATATTCATCCCCGAGAGCAACAAACTAAAGATAAAGAGCATGGTGGCGATCAACGACGGCACGTAGTAAAAGCGGCTCTCTTGGTTGGGGTTGTACCAGGCGCGGGGCACCGCCTCAATCTGCACCGGGGGGGTGGTCAACCCCTTTTGTGCCAGACGCTTCTTTTGCTGGCGGTCGTTATAGTCGGCGAGGATGTAGCCGGCATACCCCTGGACAATGGAGGTGGAGTTGCTGTCGGTGCCGTCGGTGAGCAACTGCGCCGTGGCGCTGCGCCCGCCGTGCAGGTCGGCGGCAAAACCAGCGGGGATGTGCAGCACCGCCCGTACCGCCGAGCGGTCGAGCAAGGGCACGATCTCCTCCTCGGCTTGCAGGCTCAGGGCGATGCGAAAATAGCCGCCGGCGGTGAAGGCCTCGGCCAACTCCCGTGAGGCGGGCGTCTTGTCACGGTCAAGCAGTGCCAGGCGAATATCGGTGACGTCGGTTGTCAGGGCAAAGGCCATGACGGTCATCTGGATTACCGGGACGCCGAAGACCACCACCCGCATGCGCGGGTCACGCAGCATCTGCAGGAATTCCTTGATCAGCATGCACAACAGGCGCCGTCCCATGGCTCACTCCAGCTTGAAGGAGAATTTCTTGTTGGCCAACACTACCATCAACAGAGCATAAACGAGGAGAAAGAGAGCGTTCAGCCAGAGAATCTCAAGACAGATGCCCTTGAGGTAGATGCCGCGTAGGATGGCAATGAAATAGCGGGCCGGCACGATATAGGTAAGAAATTGCAGGGGTAGCGGCATATTCTCGATGGCGAAGACAAAGCCGCTCAACAACAGCGTCGGCAGAAAGCCGGCGACGATTGCCAGCTGGTTGGCAAGCACCTGCGATTTCAGCTTGATGCTCAGCGTCAGCACGAAGAAGAGGACGCCAATAAGAAAGAGCGAGGACATGAGAAACAGCAGGGCGGTGTTGCCGACCACGGCAACATCAAAGACCCAGCGGCCCATGAGCACCGCCAGGGCCACGTCGACCATGCCGATAACCAGGTAGGGAATGACTTTACCGAAAATTAGCTCGGGGCCGCGCAGAGGGGTAGCGATGAGCTGTTCCATGGTGCCGTTCTCCCACTCCTTGGCGATGGTGGTCGAGGTGAGCAGGGCGGCGACGACGATCATCACCAGGGCGATGATGCCCGGAATGAGCACATTCTGGCTGCGCAAGCCCTGGTTGTACCAGGCGCGGGTCTCGAGCACGAGAGGTGTCTTCAACTCGCCGCGGCCCTTGGCGAGCATTTGCTCGGCGGTCACGGTGCGGGCATAGATGGCGCAGATGGTGGTGGCATAGTTCATGGCCAGGCGCGAGGTGTTGGCGTCGCTGCCGTCGCCGATAATCTGGATCGCCACCGGCTTGGCCGCCTGCACCTTGGCGGCGAAGTCGCTGGGAACGACGATGCCGACCATGGCCCGTCCACGGTCGATGTCCTCTTGCACTCCTTGATAATCTCCGCGATCGGCCACCACGGTGAAGTAGGGGGAGGAGGCGAAGAGATTAAGTAGTTCGCGGCTCTCGGCGCTGCGCCCCTGGTCCCAGACCGTCGTCGGCACGTTGCGCAGGTCAAGGGTCAGGGCGTAACCGTAGAGGAGTATGAGCAGCACCGGGATGGCCAGGGCCAGGGTCAGGCTGCGCCAGTCGCGCAACAGGTGCAGGCTCTCCTTGCGAGCGACGGCGAGCAACCGTTGCCGGTTCATGCGCCTGCCTCCTGGCGGTCAACCGCCTCGATCAGCGAGATAAAGACGTCCTCCATGGTCGGCAGCACCGTTTCCAGGCTCGCTTCCACCCCGAGTTCTTTGAGCAGCCGGCGCACCGCCGCTTCGGCCGTGGCGCCGTCTCCGGCCACCAGATGGAGTCCGGCGCCGAACAGGGTGGCGTCGCGGATCTCGGGGAGATTCTTTAGCGGTGCCAGCAGGGCCTGGGGGTCGGCGTAGCGCAGGTCAAAGATGGTATCGCCCATTGCCTTTGTCTTGAGGCTCGCCGGGGAGCCGATGGCGATCATCTTGCCGCCGTAGATGAGGGCGATGCGATCACAGTATTCCGCCTCCTCCATATAGTGGGTGGTGACGAAAACGGTGACGCCGCCTGCGGCAAGGGCGTGGATGAGGTCCCAGAAGCGCCGCCGGCTCAAGGGATCGACGCCGCTGGTCGGCTCGTCGAGAAAGATGATCTGCGGTTCGTGGAGGATGGCGCAGGCCAAGGCCAGTCGCTGCTTCCAGCCGCCGCTGAGGATGCGGGTGAGTCGGTCGTGGTGCTCGTTTAATCCGGCTATGGCCAGTGCCCATTTCTTGCGCTCGGCAAGCCTCTCCCCGGTGAGGCCGTAGATGCCGCCGTAGAAGTTGATGTTCTCGGCGACGGTGAGATCCTCGTAGAGCGAGAACTTCTGGCTCATATAGCCGATGTGCTCTTTGATCCTTTCGGCCTCGGTGGAAACGTCGTAGCCACCCACCGTGCCCGAGCCGCCGCTTGGTGCCAGCAGCCCGCAGAGCATGCGG
>CAYSON010000149.1:1160-7852 GCA_964432635.1 uncultured Desulfopila sp. | reverse complement strand
CTTCAAAGAACTTTCGGATAAGACGGAGCAGGGCTGCACTGCCGTGCAGCCCGGAAAGACTCAGCACGCAGCTTATTCTTTGACGCGGGTGACATACTCCCCGGTCCTGGTGTCGATCTGAATCTTGTCACCTTCCTCGACAAACGGCGGCACCTGCACAACATACCCGGTCTGAACAGTTACCGGCTTGGTATCGTTGCCGGAGGTGTCGCCCTTGGCCCAGGGATCGGCGCGTATCACCTGCAGATTGACAAAGGTGGGGATGGTGATATCGATCGGTCTTCCGTCGAAAAAAAGCACCACCACCTCCATGTTCTCAAGCAAGAAATTGATATTGTCAGCCATCTGCTCCCGGGAAAGGCTGAGCTGTTCGTAATTATCGGTATCCATGAAATGGAATTCCTCGCCCTGATTGTAGAGAAATTGCATCTTTCGCTCATCAAGCTCGGCTTTCTCAAATTTGTCGTTGGAGCGATAAGTCTTCACCAACTGGTTACCGGAAATCATGTTTCTCATTTTACATCGATACAGGGCCTGGCCCTTTCCCGGCTTGGAGAATTCGAACTCGATAACAATATAGGGCGAGCCGTCAATCTGAACCTTGAGGCCTTTTCGTAAATCTGAAGCGGTATACATCGTGTTTCTCCATTGATCCCTTTTGGTTTATCCGTCTTCGGCATTCTGCCGAGAGCGACGCAAGCTCTACAGTGGCCATGGGCAAAGCGACACCGACCACGGCCGCCGGCTGAAATAAATCCTTTATTATACTTTTGCCTTTGACTCTAGCGCAAGCATAAAAACTCAGCCTCACGCAGAGATCGGTCAGTACGACCTCGACAACCGTCACCATAGGCGACACCGCATGTACGTTTTTCAGTGCGCAGCGCGATGCTGCGGGTATATTTGGTGATGTCTCTTCTCACCAAGGATTCTAGGTATGACCATTATCGGAATACTCTCCGACACCCACCTCTCTGTGCTCACCGACCAGTTTCGCCACCACTGTGCCCGCGCCTTTTCCCGCTGCGATGTCATCATCAACGCCGGAGACGTCACCGACAGCGCCATTCTCTCGGTTTTCTCAGGCAAAGAGGTCATCGCGGTGAGCGGCAACATGTGTAATTTCGATACCCAACAACTCCTCCCGGAACGACAGCTGGTGACCATCGACGGTTACTCCATCGGAGTGACCCACGGCGCCGGGCCGCGACACAATATCACGGATCGGGTGTACGCCCTCTTTCCCGAGGCAGACTGTATCGTTTACGGACATACGCACCGCGCCTCCTGTGACAAAATCGGCAGCACCATGCTTCTCAACCCCGGCAGTTTCCAGGGTACCGGCAAATTCGGAGCCAGTGGCACCTACGCCCTCCTCACCATCGACGACAAGGGCCTACATCCCTCTCTGCATAATCTCCAGGGATCGCCGCCATGAAGACCCTGTGGACACCATGGCGCATGGAACACGTTCAAGGCCTCGCCCCCAAACCGGGCCACTGTTTGTTCGAGCCGAGCGGCACAGCCTGCCAGGATCGAGAGCAACTGCTCCTCTACCGCGACCACAACGCAGTGGTACTGCTCAATCGTTTCCCTTACAGCAACGGACATCTTTTGATCGCCCCTTGCCGCCACGTATCCTGCCTCACCGATCTCAATGCTAATGAAACCGGAGCGTTGATCACCATGACCCAAGGGGCAACGGCGATTCTTCGACGCATTCTCTCTCCCAAAGGGTTCAACATCGGCTGCAACATCGGCGAAGCAGCCGGGGCCGGTATCGCCGATCATCTTCATATACATGTTGTTCCGCGGTGGCGGGACGACCACAATTTTATCACCGTCATCGGCGAGATTCGCACCATCCCCGAGCACCTGTTGCGCACCTTCGACAGGCTCGCTGCCGATTTTCTCGCCTTGCTGACCGAATAACGCCCTATGGAAACAATCACCAAGCTCACCCCAATGCTGCAACAGTATCTCGAGATCAAAGAGCAGCATGCCGACGCCATTCTCTTTTATCGCATGGGCGATTTTTACGAGATGTTCTTCGACGATGCCATCCACGCCTCGAAGATTCTCGGTATCACCCTGACCTCACGCAACAAGAAGAGCGATGATATCCAGGTGCCGATGTGCGGCATCCCCTATCATGCCGCCCCTTCCTATCTGGCTAAGCTCATTCGCGCCGGACAGCGCGTGGCAATCTGCGAACAGGTGGAAGACCCGGCCTTGGCCAAGGGTATCGTCAAACGAGAAGTGGTACGCATCGTTTCCCCAGGCATTGTTACCGATGATCATTTGCTCGATGGCAAAAGCAACAACTTCATCTGCTCGCTGCTGGTCACCTCCGGAACCGCATCGCTCTTCGGGGTCAGCTTTCTTGATATCAGCACCGGAGAATTTTTCCTGGGCGAGTTTCCCGTTGAGGAACGAAGCGGTGCCGTTCTCGACCACATTTTACGCTTCTCACCGGCGGAGATCCTTTGTCCCGAGGAGGAAAGTACTGCGCTTTGCGAAGTCTTGAACGAACTGCGGCTTTTTCTTCCCGAACTCTGCGTGACCCGCCGCGACGCGGCTGGTTATCGGGTTGACAACAGCCGGCAGGTGCTGCTTGATCATTTTCAGACACTTTCCCTGGACGGTTATGGCTGCGCCCATTTCACTGCCGGGGTGAGTGCCGCCGGGGCCCTGCTCCACTACATTGGCGAAACGCAGAAGACCACCACCGCGCATATAGACAAGCTCACGCCGCTCGGCAGTGACGATGTTCTCTTAATCGACGAGTCTTCGCGAAGGAATCTGGAACTTACCGAGACCCTGGTCGGTGCGCAGCGCCAAGGCTCCTTGCTCTCCGTCCTCGATCTTACCTGCACACCAATGGGAGCACGATTGCTGAAAGCCCAGATGCTCTCCCCACTGCGCGACCTGAGCCGCATCAACGCCCGCCTTGATGGTGTCGGCTGTTTGCTGAACAACAGCGCCCTGCGCAAGGAGCTGCGGGATGACCTGGAAACCGTCTATGACCTGGAGCGCCTCAACAGTCGCATGATTCTCGGAGTCGGCAACGGCCGTGACATGCTGGCAATGAAGACTTCCTTGTCGTGCCTGCCAGCAATTCACGCTCTGCTCGAAAGCTGCAATACCGCGAAACTCATTGACATCCGTCACCGATTCGATTGCCTTACCGACCTACACGAAGTCCTTGAGGCAGCCATTAATCCTGAAGCTCCTCTGAGCATCAAAGAGGGGCATCTTATCAGGGCGGGCTATAACGCCGAACTTGACGAGATCGTTTTCCTTCTTGGGGACCAGAAAAAGCTGATACTCGATCTGGAAAGCCGGGAACGACAACGTTCGGGAATCGCCAAATTGAAGGTCGGGTACAATAAGGTTTTCGGATATTTCATCGAAATAGGCAAGACCCATGAGGCCAAGGTTCCCGATAACTATATTCGCAAGCAGACCCTGGTCAACGCCGAACGTTTTATCACCCCAGAGCTCAAAGACTTCGAAGAGAAGGTCCTTGGCGCCGAGGAGCGGCGCCTTGCCCTTGAGTATCAGCTCTTCGTGGAAATCCGCCAGCACCTGATAAATAACTCTGGACGCATCCAAAGCATTGCTCGGCTGTTAGCGCAACTCGATTGTCTTGCCAGTTCCGCCGAAGCCGCGTTCAAATTCAATTATCGCCGTCCGGAAATTGATGACGGAGATGAGATACATATCCTCGAAGGACGCCATGCGGTGATCGAAAGGACCCTTCCTTCCGGGAAGTTTGTGCCCAACGACGTCCACCTCGATCAACATAGCGAAGAAATCCTCATCATTACCGGCCCCAACATGGCAGGAAAATCCACGGTGCTGCGGCAAACCGCCCTGATCGTGCTCATGGCCCAGATGGGCTGCTATGTTCCTGCAGAGAAGGCCGTTATCGGCCTGGTCGACCGAATATTTACCCGCGTCGGAGCCATGGACAATCTGCGTCGGGGACAGTCAACTTTTATGGTAGAGATGAATGAAACCGCCAATATCCTCAACAATGCCACCGACAAGAGCCTGGTGATCCTTGATGAAATCGGACGTGGCACCTCAACCTACGACGGGCTCTCCATCGCCTGGGCGGTGGCCGAAGATCTCGTTGAAAAAAACCGCAAAGGGGTGAAGACCCTTTTTGCCACCCATTACCACGAATTGACTGAGCTTGCCAGATCCCATCCGCGCATCAAGAATTACTCCATCGCCGTGAGGGAATGGCAGGGCAACATCATCTTTCTCCATAAGCTGGTGCACGGGGGGGCCAGCCGCAGTTACGGCATCCAGGTCGCCGGACTGGCTGGAGTGCCCACATCAGTTGTAAAGAGGGCCAAGGAAATCCTCAGCGACATTGAAATGGGAACCGTTCAGCATGTCGCGCCCGGGAAGGCCCCAGTTCCCCGTGGCAGGAACACCAAGCGGTCCCCGGATCAACTTTCCCTGTTTTTGCCGCCCCCCGATCCCATCCGCGACACCATCAAGGCCATCGACCTTGACCGCTGTACCCCGCTGGATGCCCTCAACTGCCTGCACGCGTTGAAAACACTGCTCGACCGATAAATGCCAGAAGTCCTTTCACAGGTGCCCCTTCCTGCCATGGGTTGCGAGTCACAAATCCCCATGCCAACCTTCCCGCAGCTGCTGTCGTAGCCTCCTTGCCACCGGCTGGACAAGAGTGTTTGGCGCCTCCTCCAGCTAATTATTTTGCCATGTCCTTAGGTTTCCTGTATAATGTCAATGCGGTTTATGATATTCGTACCTTATACCGCAAGGGTATAAGGTACGTTTGAGCAGACAAGCTGCTCAACTCAGCCTTATACTCTTGTTTTACCACTTCATCTGAGTTTGCCGCCACTGCCGAATCCACAGTCAAATGATGCGTCTTTCCGCCTTTTTGTTCATTATTTTCAGCACCTTAATTGTTGTTGCGGCAGGTGCGCCACGAGCAGAAGAGAGCAGAGATAAACCGCCTTCAGTAAACCAACTCTATGACGAGGCCAAATTCTATTACAACCAGTTGCAAACCAACTCGAAACTTTCATCCTCTCGTGACAATTGGCTGAAAGGCACCAGAAATTTCCGCAGGATATATTTATCCAATCCCAAATCAGAGGTCGCTCCTTCCTGTCTCTTCATTCTTGGCAAAGTATATTCAGAAATGTATGATCGTTTCCGCAACGGTCTCGATCTGGACGAATCCATTTCCTATTTTCAGGAAACCACCAAACTCTTTCCACAACATCGTCTCGCTGACGATGCCCTCTGGGCCCTTGGTCAACTTTATCTCGAAAAACGCGCCAATCCCCAGAAAGCAGCCGATTTCTTAAGTGAAATCGTCACCAGTCACCCCAATGGCGACATGCACCCTGGCGCGGAAGATCTGCTGAAAGTACTTTCCCAGGAGCACGATATTGCCTTGCCCAAGGTAATGGTTTCTTCGTCGCAAGACAACAAGCTCAGTTACGTCCTTCCCGTGAAATACTGGTCCTCCGATAACTATACCCGGGTGGTGATTATGGCTTCAGGTCCTGTCACCTATAAGGAGATTCTCCTCGAGGAAACCGCCAACACACCGCGACGTCTCTATATAGATTTCAATAAAAGCTACATCGAGCCGCAATACCGTGCGCCGGTACCCATAGACGACGGATTACTCAAGCGCATTCGCACCGGACAGTTTTCACCCAACACTGTTCGTGTTGTCCTCGATATCGAATCAATCTCCAGCTATAAGATCTACAGCCTCCCCGATCCTTTTCGTGTCGTTATCGATGTGCGCGGCGACAAGATGACCAAGGATGCAATCGCTCCGGTCACCGCCGGTCCGGTCGAGAAAAAACCCATCAAGGTCTCCGAGCCGGTAGCTGTCGCCGATATCGTCATCCTCCGAGAGACCAGGAAGGTTGCGGTAAACGCGAAAAGCACCGCTAAGGAAAACGTCAAAGTTGAGGCGATGCCCACCAGCAAACCGCTCTCCCTTGCTCAGCAGTTGGGTCTTGGAGTGAAAAAGATCGTCCTCGATCCTGGCCACGGTGGCAAGGATCCAGGCGCTATGGCCTTTGGACTCAAGGAAAAAGACATTGTCCTTGACATTGCCAAACGTTTGGCGCCACTACTGAAAAAAGAACTCGGCTGCGAAGTTGTCTTAACGAGAACGGATGATACATTCATCTCCCTCGAAGAGAGAACGGCTCTGGCCAACACCAACGGCGCCGATCTCTTCATTTCCTTGCACCTCAATGCTCATTCTTCCGCCAAAGTGAGAGGCTTGGAGACCTATTATCTCAATTTAACCACCAATGCCGAGGCGATGCGTGTTGCCGCCCGTGAAAACGCCACCTCCACCCATCAGATGAGTGAACTGCAGGACATCCTCTCCGATATCATGAAGAATTCGAAGATCGATGAGTCTTCCCGTCTGGCGCAACAGGTTCACAATTCGATCCTTTCCAAAGCTGAGAAGAAAAGCTTTGCCGATGTCAAGAACCTTGGCGTCAAACAGGCACCATTCTATGTACTTATCGGCGCGCAAATGCCGGCTATTCTCATCGAATTGGCTTTTCTTACCAATGAAAAAGATGTCGAAAATCTGAGGAACAATGTCTTCGTGGAGATGATGACAAAAGAGATAGTCGAGGGCATTCGTGCCTATGTCAATG
>CAYSON010000149.1:0-1150 GCA_964432635.1 uncultured Desulfopila sp. | reverse complement strand
GCTGCCATCAAAGATTGTTACTGAATGGGTTTCTGCAGGAGCAACTTTAATCGGTGGGTGCTGCGGACTTGGTCCAGATGCAATTACTCAGTTGGATAACGACTTAGCTCAACTTAGATAGCGCCGACAGACAAACGCTTGTGGCCCTGCGTCATCTCGATAGCGAGGTGACGAAGGGCCCTAGTATTCTATGGGGCAGCTTCTCAGCTACCCCACATTGTTTATTTGAGATTTGATACTTTCAACCGGGCCAGCGCCCGCTGCAGAGCAACTTCAGCCCGCTTGCGGTTGAAACTCTCGGCTTGCTGCGCCGCCTGAGCCAAGCGCCGTTCCGCCCTCTCTTTCGCTTTGAGGGCCCTCTCCACATCAATCTCGCGGCCTTTTTCGGCACTCTCTACGAGGAAGGTGATCTTGTTGTTCGATACCTCGCAGAACCCACCACTCACCATAAGGCTTTCACGCTTGTTTCCGCTCTCGTAGGTAAGTGTACCGATCTTTATGGTCGAGAGAAAGGGAGCATGGTTGGCTAGCACACCGAAGTCTCCTCCAAATCCCGGCGCATTAACGATATCAACATCCTCGTCAATCTTTGCGCCGGCCGGCGTTACGACCTCTAGTCTAATCTGTTGTCCCATTGATCCTACCCCTTAGGCTGATTATTTCGCACCGCTCTTGGCTTTGGCATCTTTTTCCAAGGCCTCGTCGATGGAACCGACCATGTAGAAGGAGTTTTCATTGAGGTCGTCATGCTTGCCCTCAAGGATCTCCTTGAATCCCTGCACAGTGTCCGCGACCTTGACGAACTTGCCCGCCATACCGGTAAAGACCTCGGCAACAGTAAACGGTTGCGAGAGAAATCTTTGGATCTTGCGAGCGCGGGAGACGAGCTGCTGGTCTTCTTCGGACAGCTCATCCATGCCGAGAATGGCAATGATGTCTTTGAGGTCCTTGTATTTTTGCAGAGAAACCTGCACACCGCGAGCAGTCAAATAATGATCCTTGCCAATAACGTTGGGATCAAGGATCCTCGAAGTCGAGTCCAGCGGATCAACCGCAGGATAGATGCCGAGTTCAGCAATTTGCCGAGAAAGAACGACCGTCCCATCGAGATGGGCAAAAGTCGTGGCCGGGGCCGGGTCGGTCAAGTCGT
>CAYSON010000148.1:0-7862 GCA_964432635.1 uncultured Desulfopila sp. | reverse complement strand
AATCGAGGTGCGGTGAGGTGATGGTGGCAAGTAGCTCCTTTTTGCACCAGCCCTAAAAATCGGTTTCCTGGCCGGAACCGCACCAATTGCGACTTCCAGTCGTAACTGTCGCACTCCAATCTTGCAAGATTTTCTCCCCAAACCTGCAACCGTGTGTCACACCCGCCGACTGTTTATTATCCAGGGAAAGAGATGTCTCTTGGCAATCATAGCCATTTAAGCAAACCTGCAAGTTGCGACTATTCCGCAATATACGCCCTACCTGAAAATGTAGGCGTGATAGTCGGAGGCACATTTGATAAAACCTGATCTTGCCATCGACTATGTTAGCTCCTTTTTGTAGCGGCAGCACTCAAGAGCCGTGGCTACACTATTTTATAAGCTGGCATTGAATTTTCTTATTGAATCATTTTGTTAGCTTACCGACAAGAACTCCCTGACCTCAGACTTTGTTCCAGGCGCGATTGAGCACGCGCTTGGCGTTGGCCACAACAAGATCTGGGTCTTCGTCACCTACCGGCTTCACTTCAAAGCTGACGATCGGCCGCTTCTCCTTGTTAAGAAATCCAATCGACTTGAGGAGGCGCAGATACTCGACCAATTCATCAACGTCGTTTTCGCTGCCCGGATAGCCGAAACGCGGGTGTGCGTCGCCATAGGCCGGGTCAGTTTTTTCTTTCATAAAGCAGTTACCCATGTGGGCGTGAACAATGTACTCCTTGATCGGGACGAGCGATTCAACGCACGTTTCGTGCAAAAGGGGAATATGGCTCAAATCGACCATGAGACCAAAGTTGTTCGATTCAGCGGTCATTTCCTCAGCAAATCGCTTCGCCAATGCCACCGGGCCAATCAAGGCCTTTTTGTCAATATCGTAATCGAACACTTCCAGAGCAACTTGTATATTGCCCATCGATTTGGCATAGGTGCACAATTCCTTGGTCGAGGCCAACAACGCCTTGTAGGCTTGTTCAAGGGTAGACTCTTCGTACTTCCCGCTGAGGAAGGAAAAACAGTCCGCGCCGACTTCGTACGCCTCATCAATCCCTTCCCTCAGCGTTGCCAGTGTTTTCTGGCGAGCTGATTCATCCAAATCGTTAATGTTCAGACCCGTGGTCAGCTGCCGGGGGTGCCCACAATACGCCACACTGATGTGTGAGGTGTCGATCATCTTCTTGACCCTCTTTCTGACATCAGCATCCATTATCCATGTAACCTCAACTGCTTCAAAATATTCGTCCAGTGCAATCTTGCGGAACGTCTCTTCGATCGGACCCTCACCTTTGATCACGCTTGGGTAAGCCATAAAGTGGACCAACCCTACTTTCATATAACTGTGAATAGGCTCATTCATCCTTTCCCATGCTCCTTTTTCGACAAGATGATGCTATGTGTAATCATATTAAATCTTCGCATAATCAGTTGCATAATCAACCAGTCAGCCTTTCAAGGCCTCGCGTAGCTTCCCCCCCAGATCTTTCAGTGAGAACGGCTTTTGGATGAAGTGTACGCCTTGATCCAACACACCGTGGTGGGCGATGACATTGGCGGTGTAGCCGGACATGAACAACCGTTTGAGATCTGGGTCGTGGGAGCGCAGATTTTCAGCCAATTCGCGGCCATTCATCTCCGGCATGACCACGTCGGTCATCAACAAATCGATCCGTCCCCGATGTTTGTGAGCCAAACGTATAGCCTCGCCGGGTGTGGCTGCGGCCAGCACGGTATACCCCAGCCTGCTCAGCATCAAGTTGGTCATTTGCAGAATAGCCGGCTCGTCTTCCACCAGGAGGATGGTCTCGTTTCCAAGCCAGCACATTTGGTCGGCTGCATCATCCACTACCCCGACTGGGAGTCCTCTCTGTCCAGGCAAGTAGATCTTAAAGGTCGTTCCCTGGCCCGGTTCGCTGTAGACGTTGATGAAACCGTTGTTCTGTTTGACAATCCCATACACAGTTGCCAGGCCGAGGCCTGTACCCTTGCCCAAGGCCTTTGTGGTGAAGAAGGGCTCAAAGATGTGAGATACGGTCTCGGCATCCATCCCAAGTCCATCGTCACTGACCGACAACAGTACATGGTCGCCGACGACAAAACCTGCATGATGGTCACAATAATCCTCATCGAATGAAGCCGTTCCAGTCTCAATGATAACCTTGCCACACCCTCTGATAGCATCGCGGGAATTGACGCAAAGGTTGACCAGGATCTGATCAATTTGGGAGGGATCCATCTTGATCGGCCAGATTTCATGGCCAGGCTTCCACAACAGGTCGACGTCTTCACCGATAAGCCGTCGCAATAATTTTAACATTCCCTCGATCGTCGTATTAAGATCGAGCACCTTGGGGGCAATGGTTTGCTTTCGAGCAAAGGCAAGCAGTTGGCGCGTGAGGTCGGCTGAGCGAAGGGCGGCCTGTTGGATATCCTCCAGCCTCGAACGCAAGGGCTCACCTTTTTCAAGGCGAAGCAAGGCCAACTCCGTGTGGCCAAGTATGACTCCCAGCATGTTGTTGAAATCATGAGCCACTCCACCGGCAAGTTGGCCGACAGCCTCCATCTTCTGTACGTGACGCATTTTCAGTTCCATCTCTTTCTTCTCGCGTTCTGCCTGTTTCTGGTCGCTAATGTCGCGGGATAGGCCGAGGATGGAGGGGACGCCCTGGTGGATAAATGGCACTAAGCGTGCAGCAAAACAGCATGGCCTTCCGTCGATGGCCAATTCATATTCGCAATCCTGGATCAACTGGGTTTCAACGACCTTGTCGATCATCGCTTGTAAGGTTTTGGCCACCTTTTCTGGAATGGCATCATGGATGCTCTTGCCGACAAGGTTCTCTTTGGAGGCAACCAATAGCTTAGGATTGGCGGCAAAAATGTCTACGTAATATCCCTCTGCGTCAAGCACAAACAGGAGGTCCGGAACTGCTGCCATTATGGCCCGCAGTTCTTCGTCTCTTTCACTAAGCTCCTGATTCTGTTCACCAATCTCTCTGATCATATTCCGTAGTTTCCTGGTCAAGGTTCCGGAATAAATAGAGAAGAACACAATTGTGAAGATCGTTACAACAGCAAAAATCGCTAGCGAAATGCGCTGGCTTGTCTTCAGATATTCGCCATGCCTCTCATCAATCGAATCGCTGAACTGCTGAAATTGTTTGAGGAATAGGTCAGTCGTATGCTCGATGAGGGCGATCTGCTTTTTGTAGTCGCGAAGTTCGGCAAAGAGTTGTGCATTTCCTATCGCACCGTTTTTGGTGTGATCGAATTGGGCGAGGAAAATATCAACTCCGTAAAGGGCTATCTCGCGTTGGTCTTTTATCAGGGAGGCGTTATCAAGATAGATAAGTGCCTTGCGCAGTTCAGCGGCAAGAGTCTCCCACAAATCCCTAATGTGTGCGCGCCTCTCTGCTGAATCAGGGGCAAGTGGAGTTGTAGACGCTGTGACACGTTGCAATACAGCCTCGCACGTTGCAATACTGCGGCTCAGCTCTTCTCGAAGCTCAGAAGCGTTCTTCTTTTTGGATGAGAGGGCCTTCAGCTGGAAGTTCAGGTGATTGATCGCCGCCAACCCTTGCAAAGAGTCTCTGGAGGCCCGAGACATGTGTTCGGTGCGGGAATGGACTACATAGAGTGACGAGAATGCTATTCCAAAGCCAATGATGATTGTGGCGGCAGCCCCAATCATCATTTTTCGAACTGCACCCTCTGGCAAGGTGTCGGCGAAGAAGGTGCTGTATTTTCCAAGAAGAGACATCATGGGCCTGGCTTCACCGCATTTTTTCCAAAGAGAGGCCGCATCTTTTGTTGGAGCTGCTTGAGTTCCTCGGCTGGGTCAGCCGTGCTGACACTGACACGGAAAAGAATTTCGCTAATGCCATCCATTAGCGCCTTTCCATGGGGAGCGGCCAGAGGCGTATGCGGATTGTCCAGGTACGGTATGACTGCCGGAAGAAATGGGAACTTACTTCTCAACTCGGTATCAGTAAATAACGAGTTGACGGCAGAAAGTTGGCCGTTTGCCAGGGACTGCTCCTTCTCGACGGCGCTACTGGTCAGCCAGGCAATGAGTTTAAACGCCTCTTGCGGATGCTTGCTAACCGCGGGAACACACCAATTCCATATCGAGACGATTCCAGCCGGATACGTCTTGTATGGCAATGGCAGATAACCAACATGGCCGGCAATATTGGAACGCGCTGGATCCTCAAGAATTCCCGCCAGCCCCGATATGGTTATGCCTATGGGCGCATGACCAAACTGTAACTGCCTATTTGCCTCATCCACATGCCAGTCCAGACTCCCCTGCAAAGCGCATTGCATGAGTTTTTGGTAGAAATGAAGGGCTTCGACATTTTCGGGACTATCTAGACTTAGGTTGCCCTGAGTATCAAGATAGCCTCCGCCGTTTGAATACATAAGAGTATCCCAGACGTTGTCATCAAACATGCCCTTACGAACAGGCATTGCGATTCCGCTTCCCTGCGCTTTGAAATGTTTGGCGACGGCGAGAATTTCATCCCAGGTGTTCGGCGGTCCGAAGCCTGCTTCTTGCAGCTTCCGCATATCATACGCGACGATCGCCGTCTGCACCATTGTAGGAATGCCATAAACCTTTCCGTCAAATGTGTTGAGCTTGACCAAGCCTGGCATGTAATTCTTGACGTTAAAACCGGGTGTCTTCTCAAAGTAGGAATTTAGGGGAAGTATATGACCGGCTTTGACGTAATCCTCTATCCAGCTCTCCAGCACCCAAAGAAGATCATACCCTCCCGTCTTGTTGGCCATGTTCATGGTTTGCTTGGTACGCAACTGACCATAGGCCACATCATCCTGAGTTACCTGCACACCAGTCTCTTTGCTATATCTCTCCAGCAGTTTTTTCTGATAGTCAGCGTGGGGACCTGACCACCGAGAGGTCACCAGCGTAACTTTCGGCGCTTCTTTCTGCTTGGGTGGCACCCAAACGACCATCGCCAGGATGAGGGCTCCACAGACGATGGCAAGAAGCAGATAGATTTTTCGCCGAGGTGAACTCATCTAGCTACCCACACAGAGATCGATTGTTTTTGACATATTTTGTCTCACTAGACCAGCATGCTGACTCGAGTACCTGGCTACGAAGGCGTGGACCGGTCATGAAAGCAAATCAGAAGGCGTGAATGCCAATCAGAAAAAAACTGCTGCCGTATTGTAGCCGGGCAATGTCAATTATAGCAAGTGTGATTGCGCCCGGCCAAACTGCAGGAAACTCAGACTTTAAATTTTTACTGGATTTTCGGAGCTGGGCAGCCAGTTCAGTTAATCTCTGAGCGCCTGCCTGGCCTGATGGTCTATTGATGTTCGACCTCTTCGAACCAGATAGTGTCTTTTACCAAAGCACCCCTTGGAGAGCGGCGAAAAGATCATACAGTGTCTTCAGGACACCATGACGGCCGATATGGATCGGTCGCCTGCGGTGCACTTCCTGTTTTCAGATTTTTCCTGGCAGTGTGGTAAAGGCCAAAACTGCATACAAAAGAGGTCCTATTATGCGCAGATTGATATCGATATGGGCTGTTGCGGCGATAATGCTGAGTTATGGGGTCGGCAGGGCAGAAGTGAGTGTTGACATGCATGCGGTGGATGCGAGTGGCGGCTCCAGTTCAGTGGGCATGGTCGTCATCAGCAATAGCCCACACGGTTTAGTCTTCACCCCTGCACTAACCGGACTGGCCGGCGGCGTTAGCCTGCATGGATTTCATGTGCATGCCAACCCTAGTTGCGCCCCAGCGGAAAAAGACGGCAAGATGGTGGCGGCCCTTGGCGCCGGCGGCCATTATGACCCGCAGGATACCAAAAAGCATGGATATCCCTGGGGCGACGGCCACCTCGGTGACTTGCCGCCGCTGTATGTCGATGGTAACGGCAAAGCCACCAATCCAGTGCTGGCCCCCCGCCTCAAGTTTGATGATGTCAAAGGGCGCTCGCTGATGGTTCACGCCGGTGGAGATAACCATGCCGACCATCCGGCCCCGTTAGGAGGTGGCGGCGCCAGAATCGTCTGTGGGGTGATAAACTGATCTGAAATTACGACAGAGCCAGATGGCTGGCACTGTCGTTGAGGGGATGTAGAGCAAAAACAGATGCCAATTCTTGACAACTGTCAACAATGGATGGATGTGCAAGTGCGACTAATTGACTGTTAGGAGTTTTGCCTTGTTTGCTTTCTACGGAGCACTTTATGGCCGAAAATTACGATGTCGTCATCCTTGGTGCCGGAACCACCGCCTTTGGCGGAGCTCGTCTCGCCGCAGCTGCGGGAAAATCCGTGCTGCTGGTAGAACAGTCGCAACCGGGCGGCACCTGCGTCAACTGGGGCTGCATCCCCAGTAAGACCCTGATTCACAAGGCCGAAATGTACTATGCCGCCCGCAAGGGTATGCGCTGGGGATTGAACCTCCACGCCGGAGCCCCCGACTGTGGAACGTTGATGCCGCTCAAGGAGGCGGCTGTGCGCACCGTCCGCGAGGGCCATTACCAAGAAGAGCTTAACAACACCGAGAGGCTGACCCTAGTGCGCGGTCGCGGCCGCTTGGTTGCCAACACTAAAATAGAGGTGAACGGGCAATACTTCCGCGCTGAAAACATCCTCATCGCCACCGGTGGCAGACCCCGAGCCATCGCCCTGCCCGGCATCGACAAAGTGGATTTCCTGAATAGCTACAGTGCTATGCACCTGCCCTGCTTCCCGGAATCGATCACCATCCTCGGCGGCGGGGTGATTGCCCTGGAGATGGGACAGATGTTCGCCCGCTTCGGCTCCCGCGTCACCATCCTCGAACGCGGGCCGCGCCTGCTTGCTGAGTTCGACGAGCGGCTTACCGAACAATTTCGCCAGATGCTGCAACGCGACGGTGTGGAGATTTTCTGCAACATCGTCGCCGAGCGGGTGGAAAAGATCGGCGAAAAAACCTGTCTGTATGCGCGGATTGAGGGAGCTGATGTGGCCTTTGTCGCCGAACGGTTGATGCTCGCCATCGGCACCGAACCGGCGACCCGTGGCATCGGTCTGGAGGAGGTCGGGGTCAAGGTCGATGGTGCCGGCTTTATCGTTGTCGACAGCCAGTTGCGCACCAGCGTCCCCGGTATCTGGGCCGCCGGCGACGTTACCGGCCCGCCGATGGTCGCCCCCAACGGGGCCCGGGAGGCGCAGATTGCCGTGCGCAACATGCTCTATCCCCAGGCCGGCCACAGAATCGACCACCGCTTCTCGCCGATGGCGGTTTTCGTCGACCCGGAGTTTGCCACCGTCGGCCTGACCCACGATCAGGCAGAAGCGCACGGCTACCGCGTCGTCACCACCTATCTGCAGTTGGACCGAATCCCCAAGGCCCATGTCATGGGCGAGCTGCTCGGCGGCATACTGCTCACTGCCGAGCGCGGCAGTGGCAAAATCCTCGGAGTGCAGATGCTCTGCCCACGCGCCGCCGACATCATTCAAGAGGCGACGCTGGCTGTCCGCTTCGGTATCAATGTCGTTGACTTGGCCACCACCGTGCACGTCTACCCGAGCATCAGCGATGGCTTGCGCCAAGCGGCGCAAGGCAACGCCATGGAACAGGGCTTACTCTAACCCCAGGCATACACAACCCTGATGGATTACTTTTCGTGCTGATCAGGGCGTGCAGTGTTCAAGGCCTCCAATCCTCCCTCGACATAACGCACCGAGCAACCTTGCTCGGCCAAGCGCTGCTGAACTGATTGACTGACCGAACCACCTCGCACACAATAGATGATGACCTCCTGCTGGGCGGGCAGGGATTGTGCCCACTGATCCACCTCCGCCGGGTTCTTCCATGGAGCCCCGGCAAAGGTCTGCGGAG